>JAYURB010000092.1:0-4585 GCA_043756425.1 Bacteroidota bacterium | reverse complement strand
CTCCCGCTCCACCGCTACCATCAGCCTGATAATATGCAGTAGATACAAATGCTGAACTTGTCTGATAAGTTTGATAGGATACAGTACCTACCACCTGATTAGAAAAGCAAATATCAATTAAAACATTTGACGAACCATCCCATACAAAAGGCGTTGAGAAGGTATGCGTATTTATTGAATTTAAAACTGGAGAATAATTTGTTGGTCCATAAACGGTAGTAAAAACAGGAGTAAGAAATGTAGTTGTCACGGAAACAGCGGCACTAGAAGCCATTTTAATTGTGTATCCATTCAGAGTCGCAGGATTTCCCGTTGTGCCGGCCACATTGAAGCCCAAAGAAGTGATGTTTCCGGCCGTTAAACCTAGTGCGGTTAGTTCGGAAGCTAAAACAAGATATTGCTGCCTGCCGTTTCCATAATACGTAGGGTATGCGGCGGCAAGATCGCTTGTTGTGGCATTTGTGCCTGTTCCTGTCCCAAGGTTTCCTGATATTACAGAAGTACAACTTGAAGAAGAAGATACCATACAAGATACAGTCTGGGCATTTGTCAACGATGTTGTTGTAAAAGTTGTAGAATTTGTTCCTGCATTGGTGCCATTTACTTTCCATTGAATGACTGGGCTATTCCCTCCGGTAATTGTAGCAGTAAATGTTGCAGAAGCACCTGCACATGCCGGATTAGTACCTGCTGTTTGGGCTATAGAAACAGATTGGGTAATACTCTGAGTAACCGTCATTGTTATGCTATTTGAAGTTGCAGTACTTATTGAAGCACACGGTGCATTCGACGTCATTACACAACTAACAACCTGTCCATTGGTCAATGCGCCGGTTGAAAAAGTAACACTGTTTGTACCTGCATTCACTCCATCCACTTTCCATTGATAGGAAGGTGCTGTTCCACCATTTACAGGAGTAGCAGTAAACGTTAAAGCAGAGCCCGAACACGTAGGATTTGCACCAGTGGTAATAGCAATGGAAACCAAAGGTGTTACTGCAGGATTAACGGTCATGGTAATTGCATTGGATGTAGCAGGATTTCCCAATACTCCGGAAATACTGGAAGTCATAATACAGGTAACGGCTTGTCCGTTTGTTAACGATGAAGTAGCATAAGTGTCACTATTAGTTCCTACGTTGGTGCCGTTTACCTGCCACTGGTAACTTGGGGTAAGTCCGCCGTTTACCGGAGTTGCTGTAAAAGTTGCTGTTGCTCCCGGACACTGGGGATTTGTACCTCCTGTTTGTGCTATGGAAACAATTGCTGTATTATCGCATACAGGCATTTGAAAAGAAAATATCTGCGTTCTCGCTGCTGAACCGCCTGTTGATCCTCCCATATATTCACTGGTATGCCATAAGGTGACTCCATCAGGATCAAGTGCAAGATGAGAGTAATCCCCTACTCTATTGCTTGTTGTTTGCGAACCTGTACCGGTAACAACCGTGGTTTCAGTTATAGGCATTGTGCCTAATGGATCACATGCCCTTCTTCCAGTATAATATAATCCGGGATAAATTGAAGTAGCATCGGATTTCATGTAACACAAACCAATGGAACCATTATTATCCATAGCTATACTGCCCATCCAGCGAGTAGCTGCATCCGGAGTATAAGTTCCTTCCTGGTATAATGACCAGGCATTGGTAGTTTGACTCTGGCGCAACTCACACCATTTAATACTTCGCTGAGTACTACTTATTTTTACTCCCCAGTTTAACACAATTGTATTGTATCCATTCCACGTTTTCCATTGAGACCGATACATACATACGCCGCCAATACCATCTAACTTTTGTGCTGTTCCGGGCTGAGAAACATCGTTCCAGCTTGGATCATAGGAAGCATCAAAAGCTGCTGTTGGAACATTAGCTGCAAGTGTAATTGTAGCTGTTGGTGTTACAGGTGTCCAGTCAACAGCCATTTGATAAATATTAACAGCATCGGAATAGCCTGCTCCCCATGCATTATCTGAATAAGAAAAAATCGGACAGGGTGTTCCCATGGTAGGTAAAGCCCCATCAGAAACATCTCCGGGCAAGGGACAAAAAAATCCTGAGCCTTGAGGTGGAGAGAAACTTGTATAGATAGCCCGTGAGCCTGCATTACCGGCTAACATGGCAGTTCTGTCAAAGCTGAATACTTTTTGTGCCTGATTTGATGTCATATAATACCCATCAACCCAGGTAGAGAATTTCAAATAGTCAGGAAATGCAGGAGAAGAAAAGGTATAGGTAAAGTAAGTACCTGTTGGATCACCTGTAGTCGAAATAGCTATGTACATTTTATTTCCTGTTGTTCCGAACTGAGCTAAAAGCCAACGGTCGGCTGCTTTATCATAAAGAACAATAGGGTCTCCACTATTCGGAGTAGCCGGACTCCATAAATTTCCCAATGTTGCAGTAAGCATTACAACGCCCGTGGTTTTATTATAAACTTTAAAAGTTGTTGAATTGATCATCTGCACATAATGATTAGGGCCTGAAGCTCCGGAAGGATCAAATGGTCTGAAACCAGAAGCTGTTTGTCCGGCCCAATTAGTAATCGGTGCACGCCCCGGTACATCTCCCATTTCATTTTGAATTCCCTTAGGATCATTACCATATTCCAAACCATCCTTCACACTAAAGCGAAACTTTTGAGGCTTCCTGTTTTCTCTGTCTTCGGATTCTTCTTTTTCATATACCTTATTTTCATCGACAGGATTCTCCGCAAAGATATCTCTCAAAAGTCGTGTGACATGAAATTCTGAACAGGTGATTACACCGGATTTATTATTGCTTCTTTGTGCAAACAAATTTCCAAAAGCAAAGCAAATAGCAAAAACTAATAGGTAAATTTTTCTCATTCTTCGTTCTCTTAATGAAATTAATATTGTAACAGGATTAACTTTTTATTATTAGTACTTATTCAATTCAGTTTCCGGCTGGCCGGAATTGCTCTATTATTTTATTTGTTTAGGTAAAAAATCGTCACCATTAAATAATCTTTCAATAACATAACATTACATAATCAAAGCATATGCAGTTATTTACAATTTGCTGAAACAGGTGTGTCCGATAACTAGCCTTAAAAGTAGCATTTTCCCTCCTATTTTCAAAAGTTATTTATTACGCTTAAAGAATAAGATCACAATAATTATAACAAGGAGCCGATGAATCTCCTAAAAAACGGAATAAGAAATAAAAAACGATTAAAAAATTAGATCCTTTGCGGGAACCGGGCTTCTTCAATGGTTAAATTTATAAAAAGTCCACTTCTTAATAGTTGTCCAAACTTGATAAATATCATATAATGGTTGGTGAAAATTACAGTTGAAAAGCTTGTATTAACCGGCTGGAGTGAAGATCCCTTTAGTAAACATTCCAAAATTATTGCCGAATCTCCCTCCAATGAAAAAACAAAACTAAATCGGTATGTTACCATTCACTAAAAATATATTTTACTTTTTTTATCCGGATGGATAAAATTATGTTTCACTGGATTCAAATATTTAACGTAAGGATTAAAACTATCTACGGTTAAGGAATTGTATTTCTTAACCTTCAAAAAACTAAACAAATTGATTCTTTTATTTTTTATAAAGTCTTTGTTTATAAAATTTTTATCTTTAAATTTACAAAATGAGATTCATCAGAGAAACCCTTCTTGCTAAAAGAAGGGTTTTTTTATTTAATATTATACGAAAAAAGAATGGAGAATAAAACACCGGTCTTTTCACAAATGCCATCCCGCAGGGGAACGTATGCTTTTATGGAAGACATTTTTGAATTCATCTTTCCTGTTGAAATTGCTCCTTCGTCAAATCAAGAAGAAAGAAACTATAAGCGGCTTACTACAAATCTCAGCAGCATTATTGCTCCATTATTTTCCAATGACCAATCGGCCTCGGATCATCTGGCACAAAAATTTTTTTCTGAAATTTCATCGCTGCGTCAAATGCTTTTATCGGATGTCGAACTATTTATTGATTCCGATCCTGCTGCAAACGGAATGGCGGAAATTATAATTGCATACCCCGGATTTTATGCAATTACCATGTACAGAATTTCACATTTCCTGCTTTTGCAAGGCATACCCATACTGCCAAGATTAATTTCTGAAATCGCTCATAGCAGAACAGGAATAGATATACATCCCGGGGCAACCATCGGACATCCATTTTTTATTGATCACGGAACCGGAGTTGTCATAGGAGAAACAACCTTTATTGGTAATTTTGTAAAAATATATCAAGGCGTTACCTTGGGCGCCATGGCAGTGAAGCAACAAACAAAATCTGTCAAGCGTCATCCCACGATTGAGAACAACGTTGTAATTTATGCAGGAGCCTGTATCCTTGGCGGAAATACTGTCGTTGGGCACGACAGCATTATTGGAGGAAACGTCTGGCTTACGAACAGTGTAGCCCCTTACTCTGTTGTGACTCATAAAGCTGATATTCAAATACGTGACAAATCTGAATTGAACGATACAATTAATTTTATTATTTAAAAACATAAACTTATGAAAGCAAAAAACATTTTAGAAACCATTGGCAATACGCCACATCTTAAGATCAATCGTTTGTTTGGCAATACAC
>JAYURB010000091.1:0-4586 GCA_043756425.1 Bacteroidota bacterium | reverse complement strand
ATACGTACAATTCCCAAAATCCATTAATATGCATAAATACTTACTTTATTTTTTATTCTTTTTATCACCATTTGCAATCAATGCACAACAGACTGTAGGGCTCTTTACCAGAGACCCCGGCTCGCTTGATGGATATGTTTTGTTTGCTCCTAACTTTGCTAATAAAACGTACTTAATTGATAAGTGTGGATACGAGGTTCATTCATGGACCAGTACGCATCAACCCGGCCAATCGGCATATCTACTGGACGATGGTTCACTCTTGAGAACAAGCAAAGTTAATGGTAGCAGTTTCAATGCCGGTGGATCAGGCGGAATTTTTGAAAAGTTTGATTGGAATGGCACCTTAAATTGGTCCTATACCATATCATCAACAACTGAATGCCAGCACCATGATATTCACAAATTGCCCAATGGAAATATACTGGCAATTGTATGGGAATTGAAAACTATATCGGAAGCTATGGCAGCCGGAAGAAATCCTGCAGCAATAGGTACAGCTGTTTGGAGTGAGAAAATTGTTGAAGTACACCAAACCGGCATCAACTCAGGAACTGTTGTATGGGAATGGCATGTATGGGATCATCTTATTCAGGATTTTGATTCCTTAAAACCTAATTATGGTGTTGTTTCCCAGCACCCTGAATTAATCAATCTGAATTTTACAACAGGAACTGCTACAGCTTCCGACTGGCTACATTGCAATGCAATTGATTATAATGCCGACCTTGATCAAATAGTGATTAGTTCCCATAACCTTTGTGAAATATGGGTTATCGATCATAGCACAACATCTGCTCAAGCTGCTTCGCATTCCGGCGGTGTTCATGGAAAAGGCGGGGATTTATTGTATCGCTGGGGAAATCCTGCTGTTTATGGCAGGGGGACATCGGCTGATAAGAAATTGTTTGGACAACACAATGTACAATGGATTAGCAATGGTTTAAAGGATGCAGGTAAAATAATGGTTTTTAATAATGGTATTCAAAGACCAACCGGAAATTATTCGAGTATTGATATTATATCTCAACCTGTTGATTCAGTCGGTGGTTACTCCCTTGTAACAAACCAGGCGTATCAACCGGATTCTGCTTTTTGGACATATGTAGCTCCTGTTCCAACCAGTTTTTATTCTATGAATATTTCAGGAGTACAGCGATTATCCAATGAAAATACATTGATTTGCGAAGGTGCTTCGGGCAATTTTTTTGAAATTGATTCGCTAAAAAATACTGTCTGGAACTATGTAAATCCTGTTGGTCAGGGTGGAAATATCATTTCACAGGGAGCAGCAGCAATTCAAAATAGTGTTTTCCGTTGCACGCAATACGATCCGTCTTATGCCGGACTTACCGGTTATGTTTTAGTTCCCGGAAATGCAATAGAATTAAATCCTCTTCCATATGTGTGCGATATGCTGACAAGTATTCATAAGACAGAGAACTCTCCAATAAACCTGCGTGTAAGCAGTGATTTTTCAGGTAGTTTAATTTTGCGATCTGATGTTGATATCAGGATTCTTAGTGCTTCGCTTTCTGACATAACCGGTAAACTCATTAATCAATGGGGTTTATTAAATCTTAGTAAAGACAATGCAACTGTATTAAATTCAGATCATGATTTTTCTCCCGGAATTTATTTACTAAATATAAAATCTTCTGACGCTCAGTTTACTTTCAAGGTCTTACGTTGAACGAAGAAAAATTCACAGCTCAACTAATTGGCGGAGATCAAACTGCCTACAAATTATTGGTTGAACAATATGGACAAAAAGTTTTCAATTCTGTTTTAGGGTTTTTACAAAACAACGAAGATGCAGAAGAAATTACACAAGACGTTTTCACAGAAGTCTTCCGCTCGATTAGTTTGTTTAAAGGGAGTTCTCTTTTGTCAACATGGATTTACAGAATTTCTGTGAATAAATCCCTTGATTTTCTCAGAAAGAAAAACAGGAAAAAGCGATTTGCCGTCTTTCAGAATGTCTTTTTTAATGAAGAAACCCAATCATCATTCGAGCCTGTAAATTTTTATCATCCCGGTGTTCAATTACAAAATAAGGAACAATCTGGAATTCTGTTTTCCGCTATCGATAAATTACCGGAGAATCAAAAAACAGCCTTTATTTTGCACAAACTGGATGATTTAAGCTATGCTGAGATAGCCGATGTAATGAATGTTTCAGTATCATCAGTTGAGTCTTTGATGTTTAGGGCTAAAAAGAAGCTTCAGAATCTACTTCGTGATTATTATGAAAATAATTTAAAATGACCGCAAGTTTTTATAACAAACGACATCTAAACAGATATGAAAGACAGAGAAAATTGGATAAGCGAAACTCTTGGCAGCATTGACAATATCCGTAAGGCTGAATTTCCTTCCCGGTTAAAGGAAAAGATATTAAGTAATAATGATTCTAACGATAGGATTATTTACATCCGTCCTTTTGTAAAATGGGCTGCTGCTGCAATTATATTAATTCTATTGGGGGCTAATTTTTATTCTATTGTTCATTTTAAAAATTCGAATTCAATTAGTCAGAATCAAAATAATGTTTTCTACCAGGAATATTTTTCTTTCCTGAATAACTTGTAAAAATAATTAAATGGAAAGCTCGAAATTCTTAAAAATCGTAATAGTAATTTTATTGCTAATAAACATATGCACACTTGGCTTTATGTTTTTGCAAAGGCCTCCTCACGGAATGCCTCCTCCGCCTCCTGATGCGGGAACGTTTTTATCTCATGAATTAAATTTTACAGAAGATCAGGAAAAACAACTTGCTCAATTACGCCGTGAAAACAGATCAGTAATTGAATCGTTGCGTGAAAGCGGCAAAGATCTTCACGATCAGTTTTTTGATTTACTTAATACATCACCCGTCGATTCTGGCCTGGTAAGCAGTAAAGCAGATTCAATATGTTCCAATCAAAAACAAATTGAATTGGCAACTTTTTACCACTTCCAAAAAGTAAGAGCTATTTGTAATCCCGAACAAAAGAAAAAATTCGATGAAGTAATTAAGGACGCTTTGCGAATGATGGCTCCACGACCGGGACCAAGAAGATAATTTATTTATAATACTCTCATTTCATATACTTAAACCAAACCCAATTAAATAAAATTTATGAAGATTGCCATTTTACCAATTATCCTATTTGGATTTTTATTCAATCAATTAAATGCTCAAACGTATAATCCACTTTGGATACCGGATACCCTGGGAGGTTCAATTATTAATCTTTCCCTTGAGGAAGGGACCAAAAACTGGATCGGTAGTTTTGCCACTGCATCTGCCGGAGTAAATCCATCTTCATCAACGAATGCTTTTTGGGGACCTACATTAATTTTTTATAAGGGAGATTCAATTCATTTAAATGTTACCAATAACCTCATGGATACTACTACTGTCCATTGGCATGGTATGCATCTTCCGGCTATAATGGATGGCGGTCCGCACCAGCCGATTGCTCACGGCGAAACATGGAGTCCGTATTGGAAGGTTGAGAATCATGCAGCAACATATTGGTACCATCCTCATCTGCATATGATGAGCCAGGAACAGCTTCTATTAGGACTTGGGGGAATGATTATAGTAAGAGATTCTGCAGAAAGCATCTTAGCCCTGCCACGAACTTATGGTGTTGATGATATTCCACTTGCTTTATCTGACAGAGCTTTTATCAGCAATCAGATTTCTATTGAACCTTACGGTGACTCAATGATGGTGAATGGTGTTTTGCGCGCAGAATGGATTGCTCCTTCACAACTTGTTCGGTTCAGAATTTTAAACAGCGCTACTGAGCGTTCTTACAATATTGGTTTTAGCGATACTACAACATTTTATGTAATTGCTTCCGATGGAGGATTATTAAATGCTCCCGTTCCTTTGACCCGTTATTTGCTTTCATCAGGAGAAAGGATTGAAATACTTGTTGATTTCACCGGAAGACAAGGACAATCTTTATTTATGAAAGCATATAATTCAGTATTGCCTCAAAGTATTCCGGGAGGAGACATGTTTCCCAATGGGCCTTTTGCAAATTATTTACAAAGAAGCGATTTTAATGTAATGCATATTTCTGTAGGACCTCAAAGTACCAATCCGATAACAACTATTCCTTCAAATCTAGTTACTGTAACTCCTTACGATAGCTTAACATCTGTCCTAACCCGTTACCTCACAATTTCTGATACTAATATCGTCGGAAATGCAGGTGTGTCTTTTATTATCAACCATCATTTATATTCTGAATCATTTATTGATTATCAGGTTCCATTGGATAATACTGAAATCTGGCAGATTGCAAACTCCGGAAATTTTAGTCACCCATTCCACATTCACGATGTTGAATTTAATATTCTTTCTCGCAATGGCGTTTTTCCTGCGGCGGCCGAGCAGGGATGGAAGGATGTTGTTCTGGTTAAGGCTCATGAAACAGTTCGGTTTATAACCAAGTTTACCGACTTTGCTGATGCTGCTCATCCATTTATGTTTCACTGCCATATTGCCTTGCACGAAGACGAAGGAATGATGGGGCAGTTTGTTGTTGTAAATAGTTCTTCAGAAGTAAAGGATATAATAAATA
>JAYURB010000090.1:0-2013 GCA_043756425.1 Bacteroidota bacterium | reverse complement strand
GCCGACTTCGTTTATTTGGTTAACCGATGAATAAAAAAATAAAAGTAATACAACTGATCCTAATCTACTGAATTAAAAACTGCATTTGCATTTCTGGTGGTAACATTAGCCACTTCCAGAAGAGGTATATTCAAAACCTCAGCAATTTTTTCTGCGATCTTAACAAGATAGACTGGCTCATTCCGTTTTCCGCGAAAAGGAACAGGCGCCAGATAAGGTGCATCCGTTTCAAGTACAATATTTGCCAACCCGATTTCGGGGAGCGTTTTATCTAATCCCCCATTTTTAAATGTTACCACTCCTCCTATTCCCAGATAAAAGCCCATGCCAATAACTCTTTGGGCCTGGTCTGCATTTCCGGTGAAGCAATGAAAAATTCCAAATGGTGGTTCTTTTTTAAATTCCATTAGAAGTTCAATGACAACATCAAATGAATCGCGGGTGTGAATCACGATTGGAAGTTTATGTTCGTTGGCAAGTCTTACCTGCTCTTTAAAAGCAAGCTTTTGTTCTTCTAAAAATGTTTTATCCCAGAAAAGGTCTATTCCCATTTCACCGACTGCTGCAAATTTTCTTTTCGCTAACCATTGTTCTACAATCTTCATTTCATCACGCCAGTTATCTTTAACTGAGGTGGGGTGAAGTCCCATCATAGGCATGCATTTCCCTGAAAAAGTTTTTTCGAGAAGAAGCATTCTCTCAATCGATTCGCTGTCGATATTCGGCATGAAAAACCGTTCGACGCCCTCTTTGGCTGCCGCCTCAATAAGCTGAGGAAGATCCGGAAGAAATTCGTCAGCGTAGAGGTGCGTATGGGTGTCTGTAAATTTCATTTGAATGATGGCTTCCAATTTATATATCCGTACAGAATTATCGCCTCCATTTCGATGTCTATAGGTTGTCGGGTTTAATAATATTCCGCTAATATTGTAAAATTACTTGCCAAACCGAAACGCTATTAACTTTATTCCAAGTATTTTCGCATACGAGTATGAAATTTCTGTTTATTCGATTTTCTTCAATTGGTGACATCGTCCTCACGACACCTGTAATACGCTGTGTTAAGCAGCAGATGAAAGATGCAGAAGTGCATTTTCTATTAAAGAGGTCGTATGCTCCTGTACTTGAAAATAATCCCTGCATCGATAAAAAATATTATTACGATGATAATTATGATGAATTAATTTCATCATTAAAGGATGAAAAATATGATGCGATAATCGACCTTCAAAAAAACTATCGCTCACTGAAAATAAAAAAATCCCTTGGGGTAAAAAGCTATTCGTTTAACAAGCTTAACATCCAAAAATGGATTTTGGTAAATTTAAAAATTAATTTATTGCCCGATATCCATATTGTTGATCGTTATATGAGTGCGGTTAATTCATTCGGAGTAATAAACGATGGCTCAGGTCTTGATTATTTTATTACTGATAAAGACGAAAGGGTAATGGATAAAATTCCATCTGCATTTCGTTCCGGATATATTGCCTGGGTTATCGGTGCGCGACATTTTACAAAACGACTGCCTGTTGAAAAAATGATTTCCGTTTCTGGTGGTATAAAAACTCCTATTATACTTTTAGGTAGCACAGAAGACGCCGCCATTGGCGAACAACTTAAGCAGGAAAGTACAGCTGAGATTTTTAACGCATGCGGAAAATTCACATTGAATGAATCGGCAGCCCTTGTAAAGAATGCAACTAGCGTTATCACAAATGATACGGGCCTTATGCACATTGCCGCTGCATTTCAGAAAGAAATTTTTTCTGTTTGGGGAAATACGATTCCCGAGTTTGGAATGTATCCTTATTACGGATCAAATAATATAAAAAATCATAAATCAACAATTCTGGAAGTTAAAGGTTTATCATGCAGACCCTGTTCTAAAATTGGTTTTGAGAAGTGCCCGAAGGGTCATTTTAAATGCATGATGGAAATAGATACGGCCTATTTACAGGAAGAAATTATTCGGGATAAAAATAAATAAACTTAATGCCGCTGTTTTTTATC
>JAYURB010000089.1:0-2016 GCA_043756425.1 Bacteroidota bacterium | reverse complement strand
TTCGAAATTCGGAAAATAAAGAACAAATGACGACAAAAGATTGGTATTTTGATATAAGAGACCAACTCAAGAATTTTGTTGTTGCTGAACTTGGATTGGACCGAAGTACTACTCGAGCACAAGTAAAATTAGAAGGTTTAACTGACCAAAAAAATTTGCTTCTTCCGATAGAAGCAAATGAAAAACGGACAACAATAGATACAAATTCAAAAACAATTGTCGAAAAATACAACAAAGCGGTTGTAAGTGCGTCGGAGGTTCAAAATGCCATATATACCTCAATGATAATGGAAGAAGAAGTTAAAAACTACCCAATTTTTGCTAAAAAAAATTATGTTTGTGCCTATGAATTGAAAAAAATACCCAAAGTGCGTACCGAATCTCAGTTTGTGACGTTGTCAAGTATGATGGAAGAAAATGTCCAAAAATCAAATGAGTCGATAACGGTGCCGACAAGTAATCCGTTTGAAAAGAATATACCGGTTCCTTTTCGAGAAAAACTACCAAAACAAGACAAAGTTGAAAATGGAGTAACAACAACACAGAACGACCGGTCATCAAAAAATATACCAGGGCCCTCATTACCTACTGAACAATCAAAAAATGAAATAAAATTGGAAAGTATCGACGAATTTGTGACACGACTGCCACCAATCTCGAATAATAATTCATACCTTGCATCGTTGTCGAATTTTTTTAGCATCGACGAATTTCCATTTTACACAATTGGATCGACTTTGGTTACAGCGATAAGCGATTATACAGGGCTGAGCTCATTTCTGACATTTGCAGATGTATTGAAAAACGCAAGCAATTGTGTTGCAATGGGAGCATCATTGGACTTTCATGGTTATTTAGGACACTGGTTTGCAATTTTTGTGGCGTATCTCAAACTCGAGATCGCAAAACGTCTTTCCAGACGGGTTCAGCTATATTGGAGCCATTATAACCAAATCAAATTGGAGTACACATCCGTGGAACGATCCGCCTTATTTGTTGCAGGATTGCGAAACTTTTTTCCGTATTATTTAACAAAAAAATGGTCTTTTTTCGATATCGCTTCGGTTACGAGAATAATTCTTTTTTCTAGTGTTACATTTGGGTTATCTAATATGGCTTTCCAAAGAATTTCCGGTACCCCGATATTCAATAGTGTATTACCGGCAGTGCACTTTGGTTCTTTTGTCAATGATCGCCTCAATAATCCCGCAGTTCATATATTTATCACTGCTTTGGGTGTGGGGTTCACTAGTTGTCTATGGGCTACTCTTATAGGAATGTTCAACCAGATTTCCCCCAAGAAGATTAGTATGAATATTTTGGGCACAATAAACTACATGTCATTGATCGATAATTATGTTGATGTTTTAAAAACCAGTACTTTTGTTAAAGAAGTGTATAAATCGTCTGTGGCACAAAATACAATAGGTAAAGTGTCAGTGCAACAAACTAATGATTTAAATGGAAATCTAGCAAAAAAAAATGTCATTGGGCGGACAACAACAACCATGGAGGAAAAAAATGAGGTGCCAACTCCAACGCTGAGTTCAACGGCGGAAAAAGCGACAATTGATGCGTTGGACAACGGTGCGCCGATTACTACGCAAACAAAATTATCCAATGTGAAATCACTAGCGTGGACAACGATGTGGCAATTTGTAGTATTTAAATTTGGAGAACTTGCAGTGGGTTTTTTCTTGGATTACATATTTCGTTCGGTTCCTGAAGTTTCATCCATAAATATAAAATTCGAAAATCGCATCGACAATGATATTAATTTCGGTAGGATAACTGAAGAAATACACGCAAAAGACGTGCTCCCGTACACAGAAGCCTCGTTACTTGATCATGTCACATTGGCCTACAATAATGATTTGTATTCTTGCCGTGATGCAATCTCAAGTTATCGGACAGAAACTATAGGCGAATGGAATTCAAATCCGGTATTACAGTTAAGCAAAAAAAATGTACAACTTTTCGAGTACGCCAAAACCGAAATCAGTAAGAGTAACATCG
>JAYURB010000088.1:0-2017 GCA_043756425.1 Bacteroidota bacterium | reverse complement strand
TCTTTTAAGAAAATATTTTACTTTATTGCTTAATCACTTTTACGGACTTCTTTTTTGAAGGATCAGACAGATCTCTTACTGTTAGAAAATAAAGTCCGCCTGCATTAGAAGTCATTTCCAAGTGCAATTGCGGAAACTGACTTTTCTCAATTATCCCCGATGATAGAATTTGTCCAAGTGAATTTCTAAGATCATACGATAAAGATACAGGTGTTTCAGAGTAAAGACTCATAGAAAGCATATTTGAAACAGGATTATTAACTCTAAGTCCTGATGCAAAAGAATTTTCATTGATTCCAACAGTTGTTACACTATTTAAATAAATAGCCGCTTCAGGAATAAAAAAACCATCACCGGGAATATAATTAAATACAGGCATGCCATTATCCGAATCATACCAGATAAAAGAAACAACCTGTAAAAATACTATATCAACAACTACTCTGGTCATGATTACATTCGTATAGGTATGACCTCCCGGTGCAATAAGTGTTCCGTAACCAATGCAATCGAAAGCATAATTTACATTGGTGGAGCTTCCATTGTTTACATTCGTTGAAACATCAACATTGCTTACGCCTAATTGCATGGGGAAAACATATTCTATCTGTGTGTTTGGGTAATACGTATATCCGTCAGTAGGATTATAGCCCCCAACTCTTTCCATATTGGTTGAAGAAAGATGAAAGAAGTTAAACGTAGTATCTCCATCTTCAAGAAGTCCCCAATTGGCAGTTGGAAACGAATCATGATAAGCAGTAAGAGCCGGATTAATAATTGTATTAACATAATCCGGATCCGTTGTAGTTGTAACCGTGCTGAAATTCCAGGTTTGGTTCGCACCTTGTACAGCAGTGTCAATAGGTGTAAACGTACCGACGTGTTAATAAGTAAAAACTGTTCCGGGAGAAGCCATTTCAGAAGACAAAAGAGAAGGCTGAGCAAAGGAATTAATGGTGATTAGAATAAATAATAGCGTAAAGGTTCTTTTCATAATTTTTTGGTTTAGCCGGCAAATATAATCTAAATAATTAATTAGGGATGCATTGAAACAATAGTAAAATAAACGTTGTTTTCCATCAGTCCATAATCAGCAGATTCAACAATTCCGTCCCCCGTAATATCTTCGGCTATATAACCATTTAATGTATAGTAAACTGCATTCTCCATATTTCCATAATCGGATGATTCTACAATTCCATCCTGTAAGCCGGAAGTGGATGTGGCTGCATCACTGATATCTCCGCTCCAGATAGCAAAGTTTCCATCACCAAGATTGCTCTGATTATTTCCGTATGCTTTGTTTTGCGCATTTGTGAAATCGTATGTCGTTTTATCTGCAATGTAAACAGGGTTTGCAGACCAGGTCTCCATTCCATTCCTATGGCGAATCGCTAGATAATAATTTCCTCCGGCTTCGCGCGGGAAATAGAAATTGCCGTTTCCGGATGTTGAAAGTGTACCCTTTGAGCTGAAAGCTATTCCATGAGGTGAATTTTCATTGTGCAATTCTGCAATTATCGTATCGCATAGGTTCGGAAAATTAACCGGATTTACAGAAGCTTGCATTTGTCCTGTACCAAGATAAAATCCTTCGATAAAAACTTTAAGCGTTATAGTTAAAGTGTCCGGAAAGAAATATTTTTCCGCTTTAGTAAATGCTTTAGCTGCTATATCAATAGCAATTTTTCTTCCGGGAATATCGTCGCATGGAGGATGTATGCCGCCCCATATCCTTGACAAAGAAGATTCATCAGCAGCATCCTGGTATGTTGCCCATTGCAATTGAACATTTACACTGGGACCATCTTCGAAAACAAGAAATTGATTTTGCAGTGCATTAAAAACACCTAAACCACCCGGGAAATATTTATCACCTGTAAAGTCAGTAAAAATTTCTGCTGCTGCTCGCGAATACGTTGAATGTCCTGAAATATATCCTGCAAAAGGCGGAGTAACAAATGATGGACGCTGATAAGGCAGCCAGTTTTCTGCCAATATCCAGCCAACACCGGCT
>JAYURB010000087.1:0-2018 GCA_043756425.1 Bacteroidota bacterium | reverse complement strand
TTTTAATACTATTTCCATTAATGATATTAAAATTACCGCCGACCACAATGTTATTTGAATAATCACATACGGCATAAATAGGTGCATCCATGTACGTGCTGAGTTTACACCAATTAAGACCATCCCATGCTACTATCATTGAAGAAGGAATTGCACCGGCACTATCCATGATGCCTCCTACATATAAATAGTTATTTAATTCATGAAATGAATAAACTACTTCAACGTTTGCGCTCTTCAACCCACCTCCGACGCTTTGCCAATTTACCCCATCAAATCTTAATATTCCGTTGCCAAAATTATTTAAAGTTGAAATGAGCCCTCCGACATATAATTCATTATTGAAAACAGCAACAGTAAATGGATTTATACTTCCAGGAACAGAATGAATATTAGTGCTTTGCCATGAAGTACCGCTCCATTTTACTAATGTGTTTATTGTATGATTCCAATTCGTAATCGAACCACCTATATAGAACTCTCCATTATAATGAGTACAAAACCGTAACCCCCCTGGTGTAAATTTTGTAGTATCAAATGCATGCCAGTTGCTTCCATCCCATCTGGCAATATCCTTTGCCGCAACGCCATTAATACTATCAAAAATGCCTATTGCATAAATTTCATTATTGTAAAAATGAAAATCTATAATTCCATGATGATCAGTTTTGCCTATCGTATCCCAATTATTGCCATTATATCTTCTTATTCCTCCTATACAACCGCATTCATAAAGAGTATCATTGTGGAAAACAATTTTAGATGGTTCACCCACGCATTGAAGGGAATCTAGAACTAAACCATCCCAAACTTTTAAATGATGAATTCCGGGTGCAACATAATTGATTCCAAAATATAATTTATTGTTCAAGGAATTTACTGAGATAACACCATAATTAATATCATTAATTGGCCCTATCCAATTTTGACAGTATACAAATATAACTTTTAGATTTAAAATAACGAGTAATATTATTTTTTTCATCTGTTAATAATAAATTTAGATGAAATGTTCCCCTCTTCCGTCAATACTTGTAAATAATAAAGTCCATTTGAGAAATTTTCACAGGGAATTTCTTGTAAATCTTTTACTACTTTCAAATTTTTAGATTCTGAATAACAAATTTTTCCTGAAGAATTATAGATTATAATTGAATAGGGTGTTAACTTAATAAAAGAAAGGTTAATTTTTATTTTATTTATGGCAGGGTTAGGGTAAATTATCAATTTTCCAAAAGTCCTGTGAACTTCACTTACCCATGGCATCCACATACCGCTTTCCCAAAATCGCGCCACAATTCCATCCTTTCCAAAAACAGAACCTTGTTGGTAAGCCATTGGACAACAAATATGTTCTTCCAAATTTGTGCCTGCATCCTCCGTAGAACCTGCAATAAACCAATACTCACCATATACACTTATTGCATTTATTTCTTCATTAAATGGAATATATTGCGATAGGTTATCATAGGAATTGTACGAGCTTGTCCAAATGTTTTTATGATAATGATTTAGGTCGGAATCAAATTCCCCTAGAAAGCCATTGTAACTACCTGTAGCTGGTGGTAAATGTGAATCAAGATATGCACCGCCATGTGTTTGGTATGGAAAATTAAGTTGCGAATGAGTTGTGCCAACTATGAAAACTATATCGTTATTGTTAATTGCAATTCCGGAAATATTATCTTCCAAATTCCCTCCATAATACGTTGACCACTTTAATTCTCCATCCTCGTTAAATTCTGTAATTGTACCATCAAAATCTCCATTGTGATGCCCATTATTACAATTGGTTTCCTTTTGAAAAAACACCTCGCCACCAGGATCGCACATAGGATATTCTCCCATTGGCGGAACTTGACAATTATGAGAAACTGTTGGGCATGGACTAGTGCCTGCGTTTGTAGATGCCGGTTGATTGCTTTTCGTTCTTCCTACAATGTAAATATTATTTTGAGAATCGTGGTCCATACAATTAAAATTATCTTCATCACTACCTCCATATAACATAGACCAAG
>JAYURB010000086.1:0-2018 GCA_043756425.1 Bacteroidota bacterium | reverse complement strand
TTGGGAACACAATAATGAACGACTCCATACTTTCTAAAAACAGGTTCCAGATGATTGGTCACTTCTGAGGTTTCGAAACATCCTCCCTGATCAATACTAACATCAACAATAACAGATCCAACCCGCATTTCACTAACCATTTCCTCAGTAACCACCACCGGCGTGCGGCCTTCATTACTTCTAAGGGCGCCAATAGCCACATCGGCATTACTTAATTCACGAAGTAATATGTTAGGAACAATAATAGAAGTAAAAATTCTGCTTCCCAAACGGTTTTGAAGCCTGCGTAAGCGGTGGACAGAATTATCAAATACTTTAACAGTGGCACCCAAACCAAGAGCAGTCTTTGCAGCATATTCTCCAACGGTTCCTGCTCCGATAATTACTACAACTGAAGGGGGAATACCTGCAACCCCACCAAGCAACTCACCTTTTCCATTAAAAGCGTTACTGAGATATTCAGCAGCAATAAGAATACTGGAACTCCCTACAATTTCACTCATGGCTTGTATTATCGGATAAACACCGGATTCTTCATGCATAAACTCATAACCAATAGATGTAACTCTTTTGGCTGACAGTGCTTTTATATAATCAGCATTTTGCATACTCATTTGCAGAATCGAAAAAAGAAACTGCCGTGGCTGAATCAACTCAAGTTCTTCCCGTGAAGGAGGAGCTACTTTTAGTACTATATCTGCTTTGTATACCTCTTCGGCGGAATACACTATTCTTGCTCCTGCTTCACTAAAATCAGAATCTTCAATTTTAGCAGCCGATCCTGCTCCGGCTTGAACAACTACTTCGTGACCGTTGTTTACCAATAAAGCTACAGAATCAGGTACAAGGGGTAATCTGTTCTCCTGGAAAGAAGTTTCTTTAGGAATACCTATATACAAATGTTTATGCTTCTTTTTGATCTCAAGCATTGATTCTAAAGGCATCGCTGACGCTACAGCAAGCTTAGAAAATCCGGATGGTTTATCAATCATAGGAAAAGGTAAAAATACGCTGTTGATCTTTTATTTCAATATTAATTTTTACATAAGGATTAGGCAATAAATTTAAAATTTTTTCCGGCCATTCCAACAAACAAATCGACCCGCTTTCAAAATATTCTTCACAACCGATTTCCAAGGCTTCTACTTCCTTTTTGATTCTGTAAAAATCGAAATGGAATACCTTACCACCAGTTTGATCATGATATTCATTAATGAGCGAAAAAGTTGGACTACTGACATTTTCAGTAACACCTATCTCCCTGCATAGATGTCTGATAAAAGTTGTTTTACCCGCTCCCATCTCTGCGAAAAAGGCGAAAATTTTGCAATCCCCGGCAAATATTAATAATTCCTTTGCCAGAGCTCCCAATTCATTTAGATTGCTAATTGCTGTTTTTTTCTCTTGAATCACGCTTATAATCGTCTATTTTTACTTCTGTCTCACAAAAAAAATACTCCGCTTTATTCTGATTGGAAGCAACAATTACCGTTCTATCCTTTGCAAATTTATCAATGATCTGTTTATACCAATCAATTCCATTATTATCCAGATTAGAACACGGTTCATCGAGTAATAACAAGGGTGTATTGCTAAAAAGTGCAAGTGCTAATTTAACCCTTTGCTTCATTCCTGAAGAATAAAACTTAAAGGATTGTCCGGCCTTATCAGAAAGCCCCGTCATATCGATAATCTCTTTTTCGGTTAAACCATCTACCGGAGTTTTAAATTTAAAATGGAACCGTACAATCTCCTTAAGTGTAAATTCTTCTATCAATTCAAGGTAGGGAGCTGCCAGGGAAGTATAATTGAAAATTTCATCCGGTGAAATTGATTTCCCTTTGTATTCAAAAGCAACAGTTCCTTCGTTCGGCATTACCGAACCTGCTATTACCTGGAGAAGTGTGGATTTACCTGAACCATTCGGTCCAAGTATTACTGATTTTTGACCGGGCAAAAAAGCAATGGTTGCTTTTCGAAAAATCCATTCCCGGTAATATTTTTTACCTGTGCTGTTC
>JAYURB010000085.1:0-2018 GCA_043756425.1 Bacteroidota bacterium | reverse complement strand
AAGTATGCAATTAGGGGAAGTATAAATAGAAGGAGTATTCACAGGTACTATACAGGAATCTATTTGAAGAGATGCAGAATCAGGACAACCATTTAAATCAACTACATGGAGTGAATAGTCTCCTGCAGAATCAGCAAGTGTATTTTGTATTGTATCATTTGTTGACCAATCATAACTAAATGCTAAACTTGAAGTTAATTGAAAATTTGGATTTATTTGATTAATTGAATCCGGGGGTAACAATTCCTTTAAAATGATTAGTTGTTGCCTTGAAAAATAGTGAATGGAAATCGTGTCTGATTCCGAATAACAATTAGGACCGCTATAAACTCTTACTGCATAAGTAAACGATGTGTCTACAGTTATTAAACGAAGAGTATCACCTGTCGACCACAAATACCCTCCCGCTGAATCAGTAGTTAAAGTCATTGTTGCACCCGGACACATAGAATCGTTTGGATAGGAAATATTAGGTTTAAGTGGAAGCTGATGAACAACTACGTTTAGTACATTTGAAGTATCGCAGTTATTTAATCCGGTAGTAACAAAATAAGAAGCACTAGTATCAACTCTAATTGATTGCGCTGTATCTCCGTTAGACCATAAATAATGATCGGCAATTGTGGAAGTAAGCATTACGGTATCCCATACACAAGATGGCAATGAATCAGAAATGGTAATTAAAGGAATCGGATCATCAATTGAGAATTTTGATAAAAACCCCCAAGCAAACCATTGATGACCCAATGGAGTAGTGTATTGCTTCCAGGATGAAGTGTCTGCATTGTAATCAATTGAATAATGACTATACACGCTTGAAAATGGATGAGGAAAATTAAGCCAAGGACCTAAAAAGCTGTCCTCGGCAGAAAAAATTGGCGCAAAATAAACCATTGTATCGGTTGAGTTCATGCATGCTTTTGCAAGAAAACGTAATCTTTCTGCAGTATAGTCGTATAGGTCTGTTATACCGGTTCTGTATGAATGCAGCAGAATCCTGTCGACATTGCCTACAATCCTGGTTGCTTGTAAAGCATCAAACCAACCCAAATATGTTTCTGAAATAATATTAGAGTCCTGTGCAATTGAGTCAATTTTATGTAATTGATCTATGTAATATTCAAATGCAACGGAATCATTGCAAGTGCCATAAATCGGATATAAGTATTTACAATAATCAAGGGTATCGATAACTTTTGTATGATTCCAAAATTCAAATTCAAAATTAAATACATTGAATTTTTCAGAATCATTAGAGCAATGGGAATTGAAAACAAGTGCAGAGTCAATAAAATATTCGTATTTTTCATTTACAGCTCCAACGAAAGGAATTCCAAAATTCACTCTGGCTTTAAAAATAAAATCGCGTAGCAGTTTTGATGTATCTATTCCTGTATTTGGAGTATCCAACAAATTTAATTTATGCAAATCATAAAGAGCCAAATAATTAAAAGAGTTTTGTTGTGCAAATTTTAACAGTCGATTTTCTTTATGGCAGTTCCCTAAAATCGTATCAAAATTATTTACATACAATCCATGTATTGAGTCCGCCTGTGCGAATATTTTACAGGAAATAAAAAAATAAAATGTAAAGTGAATTAGCTTTTTCATAGTGGTTTGGTTTAAAAATTTTAAAATAAAAACGGAGAATGTTCATTTTGTAGGTTCTTTCGCTCAATTAAACATAAAGAAATTTTTCCTGAATCCCCACCCCCGACCATTTTATCCCTCTAGAGTAAGTTTTAGCTTTTAATAAATTAGTTTTTGGCTTATCGGCATTTGCTAATTTCAGGTTAATTCCGAAAACGAAAAGGTTCTCTTCTTGAATATTTTTACCCAATAGTTTTATTCCGGCGAATGATATAAGACCATATTTAGAATGAAGAGGAACTTCTTGAGGAGAACTAGAAAAAAAAGTGTATTCAATATTCAACGACTCACTAATATCAAACAAGTATGAAACAAAAAGCGAACAGGTTGTCTGATTTCTATGTTTTTCATCAACAATAAAATGGCTG
>JAYURB010000084.1:0-4600 GCA_043756425.1 Bacteroidota bacterium | reverse complement strand
GCACCTGTTGTTGGATACACGGCGATTCCGAATACATCTATCTGTGCGGGAGCAGCGTTGACTCTTACCGGAACAGGAGCTCAAACATATAGCTGGTCGGGAGGAGTAACAAATACTGTTTCTTTCGTACCGGATTCTACAAGGACTTATACAGTAACGGGAACAGGCGCAAATGGATGTACAAATTCCAGCAATGTTACCATAACAGTAAATCCAATTCCGACGGTAGGAATAACCGTACTTCCATCAACTACATTATGCGAAGGAGATTCCTTAAACCTAAGCGGTACAGGAGCCTTTACATACACCTGGACAGGCGGAGTTATTGACGGCACTTCTTTTATTCCGGTTTCTGACAACACTTATATCGTTACCGGGGAAGCGGGAGGATGCACCAACACTGATACAGTAAGCATCACTTTAAAGTTGAGACCAATTGTGGGCTATTTAGTTTCTCCATTTTCAACAGTTTGTCCAAACACACCAATAACATTAAGCGGAACAGGAGCTTCGTTTTATACATGGTCGGGAGGTATAATGGACGGTGTAAGTTTTCAGCCCACCACAAATAATACTTACACTGTTACGGGAACAGATACCAGTGGATGTTCTAATACCAACTTCGTGAATGTTGTTGTTAATCCATTACCGGTTATTACTCTTCAACCGATAGATCAAACTGCAACAGCAGGTACTACTGTAACATTTATTACGTCTAGTTCGGCGCCGGGCGCAACGTATCAGTGGCAGGTAGATTCTGTTTCCGGTTTTGTTGATCTTGCCAATACGGGACCGTATTCCGGCGCTAATAGCAATACATTATCAATCAGTAATGTAAATATGTCGCAAAACAATTTTCATTTCCGTTGTGTCATTACAGATGGTAATTGTTCGGATACTACAACTTCGGCATTGTTATTTATTCAGGTTGGATTGGTAGATGTATATAGCAATATAAACTATTATGTATACCCTAACCCTGCTTACGATTTAATTAACATACAAGCCGATGCTGTTGTTGCCAACACAACCTATAAGCTATTAGATGCTGCCGGAAAAAATATTTTAAGCGGAATGCTGAATAACGGAATAACAACAGTTGACATAAGTAAACTTGCAGCCGGATTTTATTTTCTGCAAGTTGGAGAGACTGCGAAAGCGCCGATAACAATCATTAAGCAATAATGATAAAACGGATTAATTCCATAATGGTACTTGTTTTTTGTTTCAGTCATTCAGGCGCACAATTACCTTACACACAAAGCAACTATACATACGATAGTCTGCTTAATGTTGTTTATGGAGTTGCAACCGACTATGCGGGAAATACAGATACCCTAACACTTGATCTTTACAAACCCAAAGGAGACAATAACTGTCTTCGTCCGATTATGGTATTGGTACATGGGGGAGATTGGATTGGCGGAAGCAAGGAAGACGGCGATTTAGTTTATATGTCAAGGGAATTTGTAAGGAAGGGCTGGGTGGTGGCAAATATAAACTATCGCTTGGGCACACATAAAACATCCTCTTATCAGATGTATGCTTTGTGTAACAATACAATTTCACAGCCCTGCTCCTATATTTGTGACAGTAGTGAAATATACAGAGCAAACTTTCTGGCCATGCAGGATGCGAAAGGAGTTATTCGTTTTATGAAAAGCAGAAATGGAATAGACTCATCGGATATTAATAATGTTTTTATAGCGGGGGAAAGCGCCGGAGGCTTTGTTTCTCTCGCTGCAGCATTTACGGATTCGATAAATGAAAAGGCGGCAGATTGTTTTTCCATTGCGGCCGCACCAATCCCTGATGCCGGTTTAATACCTTATGGATGTATACCGGCAACAAATTCACTCTTACGTCCGGATCTAGGGGATATTGAAGGCGACCTGCACGTAGGTGTTTATAATTCAAAAGTAAAAGGTGTTGGAAATTTCTATGGCGGAGTATTGGATTTAAATTTACTGCATCAAAATTCCGATACACCTGTAGTTTATCTTTTTCATCAGGGTTCTGACGTAATTGCTCACTATAACTACGGTCCGTTATTAGGGAGAATAAGCTGGGAGTGTTATGCACAAACCAACCTTTGTCAGAGTTATTATTTTTATCCGAGTGGATATGGCAGTGAAGGGATCAGGCAATATTTTGTTTCATTAGGAAGTGCCTCTCCGGTATATCAGGCGGAAATCGTTAATAATTATTCGTATTTAAATAATTGTTTATCCAACGGACACTCGATTGACAATATTCAATTGCGTATGCAAAATATGACGGATTTTTTTGCAGATAAAATTTCTGATTCGGGGAACAAACCTGCAGGCAATTGTTTAAGCTTTGGAATTGAAAACATGTTGTACAACTCAGCGTTTACTATTTATCCGAATCCATCAGAGGATGTTATTATTCTTCATTCAACAGAAAATATTCCAGATGGACAAATAAGAATATTTGATACTATTGGTCATTGTGTTTTTGAAGATTCATTTTCGGGATATTTCAAACAGATAAAAGTAAATGAGTTGGCCGGTGGGCTTTATTTTTTAGCAATAGCAGGAAAGAACACTGTTAATTTTAAATTTATTAAGAAATAAATTCATTTTTTATTTAAAAGAGGTCTCTCTGCCATAAAGACTCTCTGCAAACACATTGATTTTGAATTTTTTTACCTAATTCTTATAGCAGGGAAAATTGTCCATCCATTGGCTCTTATTGTCCATTTTAAAGCGCCCGGTGTCATCGCATCTTTGCATCGTCAATAATGACATAAACAATTAAACAAAAAATTTATGCAAAGGATTAACGCACTTAACCCTGATACAACATCAGGAAAATCAAAAGAACTTTTTAATGCAATTCAAAAAAAAAATGGGTATGGTCCCCAATATGATGCGGACGATGGGCAATTCACCCGCAGTGCTTAATGGTTATTTATCATTCAGCGGTGCTTTAGGCGAAAGCTTAATTGGAGCGAAACTAGGAGAGCTAATCGCTTTGACAGTTGCAAATGCTAACCAATGTGAATATTGCAATGCCGCTCATAGCTTTATTGGAGAAAAACTTGTAGGTATTGATGTAAAAACCCTTAACGCAGCGCGAGAAGGAAATTCAACAGATGCAAAAACGCAAGCGGCTTTAACATTTGCCAGGCAATTGGTAGATTCAAGAGGAAAAGTAAGTAATTCTGATGTGGAAACTGTTAAAAACGCGGGATATGGCGAAGCAGAAATTGCCGAAATTATTGCCCACACGGCACTAAATATCTTCACTAATTATTTCAACAATGCTACAAATGTTGTTGTGGATTTTCCCAAAGTTGAATTAGCAGCGCTAATAGCAGCATAATTTAAAAACTCAAGGAACAGGTAAATGAAATATATTTGCCTGTTCCTAACATAAATCAGAAAATGGAAAAAAGACATCCCATACCACCTTTCACCATGGAAACGGCCTTACAAAAAGTTCAGTTGGCAGAAGACGCATGGAATACCAAAGATCCGGAAAGGGTTTGTCTTGCCTATACAATCGATACGGAATGGAGGAACCGAACAGAATTTATTAATGGAAGAGAGGAAGTAAAACAGTTTTTAAAACGCAAATGGGAGAAAGAAATCGATTACACTTTAAAAAAAGAGTTGTGGGGTTTTCGTGAAAACAGAATGGCCGTTCGTTTTGAATATGAATGGCGGGATAATAAAGGACAATGGTATAGAAGCTATGGAAATGAATTGTGGGAATTCGATGAATACGGCTTGATGAAAAAACGTTTCGCAAGTATTAATGATCTGCTTATTGAGGAAAAGGAAAGAAAACTAAAAAAGTAAAATGACAGCACAAACAGTATTCACGTTAATTAATCCGCAGAACGGAAATCTCGCATTTAAGATTTTTTCATTCGAGGACAATAGTCATTTTGACCATTTGCAGCGCTTGAATTATTATTCTTTGGTTTTAGTAACAGAAGGAAGCGGGCGGCTCAAAGCCGATTTTTCCGAATATGATTACGTTCACCATACAATGATGAGCTTTGCCCCCTATCAACCGTTTATGATTCAAACAAAAAATAATATTAAAGGAGTTGTATTAAATTTTCATCCCGACTTTTTTTGTATTCACAAACATCATAAGGAAGTATCTTGCAACGGCGTATTATTTAACAACCCGTATCGCCCTCCCATGATTTCGCTTAGTAAAGATGAATCAGAAAAACTATTTTCATTGATTGAACAGATGAAAGCAGAAATGCAGAACACAGAGATGGCTCAATATGAATTGTTGGTTACCTACCTTAAAATATTTTTAATAACCACATCCAGAATAAAGGTAAGTCAAACCCCTGCAGAGTTATCAGGGATAACGGATAAAAAAGAACCATTTATTTTACTGAACCTTAAAAACGCCATTGAAGAGTATTTTAAGACAAAGCACTCTGCAGGCGATTATTCGGATTTACTGAATATGTCGTCAAAAGCATTGGCAAAAATTACAAAGAATCATTGTTACTGTTCAGTACAAAAATAGAGAAATAAACAATAGGAGGTTGAAAGAGAAATTTATTGAGGTTAAAATATAACGAATTAGGTTAGACTTTTATCCT
>JAYURB010000083.1:0-4601 GCA_043756425.1 Bacteroidota bacterium | reverse complement strand
GAGCTGAAAGAGTGTCGTTCTTAATGTAAATATCAAAGTTCTGACCGTTACTTATTTTTCCTGCCAGGAGCAAAAGCGCTAACAGAAAAATTTTACAATTCGTAGTAATTGTTTTCATTCTCATTAAGTTTATTTTAGTTGATTTTAGTTTTTTGATTATGCAAGTAAATTTTTTTCCTTTATCTAATTATTAAAATAATAAATCATTAACATTAAGTTTTGTCTTCGAAACTGCTCCCTTTTGAAAACATTTTCGAGTAAATTATAACTTATTTTTTTTCATGATTTATACGTTAGTATATGATAGGAATGAAACTTTCCAAAGCAACATTTTAAATGCAATTTTTCACTTCACGTGGAAAACCCCATTAACACTACTAAGAAAGAAAATACAAAATACGCATTTGTCAGCAATTGGTCAAATTAAAATGGCAAACGGTTATAAACAGCTGTTTATAGAGGGTTTCCACCCATCGAAAATGTACATTCACCAATAATTAGTATCCATTCAAAATATTAAAAAGAAAAATAAAAAATTAATTAATTGCTATTCAGATATTTAACGAAAAAAAACGACTTATTAAAATTATATGGTCATTATCTCTTTTTCTTTTGCTTCGAGGTGTTTATCAACCATAGCAATATACTGATCCGTTACTTTCTGAATATTATCTTCCAAACCTTTTACAACATCTTCAGGAACAGATTTTGCTTCTTTTTTAATATGTTCGTTGGAGTCTCTTCGTATATTTCTAATACTTACTTTTCCATGCTCCACTTCCGCTCTGGTTTTTTTTACAAGATCTTTTCTTCTCTCTTCTGTAAGGGATGGAATATTTATTCGGATAACTGCTCCGTCATTCTGTGGATTGAAGCCAAGATTTGCAGCCATAATAGCTTTCTCAATTGGAACAAGCATAGCCTTTTCCCAGGGCTGAATAGCAATAGTGCGTGCATCAGGAATTGTTACGTTACATACCTGACTTAGGGGAGTACTGGTGCCGTAATAATCAACACGCACACTGTCAAGCATGGAAGGATTGGCGCGGCCGGCTCTGATTTTACCTAATTCAATTTCCAAATGTTCAATTGCCTTCTGCATATGTGCACGGGCTTCGGAGAGAATTTTATTTGCGTCTAGCATAGCAAAATATTTTGTGAGATTTAAATTATTTTTTTTGGGTGGGGGAATTACATTTAAAAACTTTTTTAAAATTCTACAAGTGTCCCTACTTGTTCTCCCTGCAAAACCCTGATAAAGTTTCCCGGCTTATTCATATCAAATACGATAATAGGAACTTTGTTTTCATTGCAAAGGGTAAAAGCAGTCATGTCCATGACCTTCAAACCCTTTTCATACACTTCGTCGAAAGTTACCGTTTGGTATTTAACTGCATCTTTATTTTTCTCCGGATCGGATGAGTAAATTCCATCCACCCGTGTACCCTTAAGAATGACATTGGCTCCAATTTCAATAGCGCGAAGCGATGCAGCAGTATCTGTTGTAAAATAAGGATTGCCGGTACCTGCACCAAAAATAACTACACGGCCTTTTTCAAGATGTCGGACAGCTCTGCGTTTAATATATGGTTCACAGATTTGTTCCATTTTAATTGCTGATTGCAGTCTTGTGTCAACTCCTGCTTTTTCCAGAGCCGACTGAAGCGCCATACTGTTTATTACAGTTGCCAGCATGCCCATATAATCTCCCTGAACACGGTCTATAACATCTTCAGCTCCGTGGCCTATTCCTCTGAAAATGTTCCCTCCTCCAATAACTACGGCTACCTGTACCCCCGCTTTAACAACAGACCGAATATCCTCTGCATATTGTTTCAAACGTTTATGATCAATTCCAAATTCATTATCGCCCATTAGGGCTTCGCCGCTAAGCTTAAGAAGAACACGTTTGTATTTCATCGACATATAGTTGGTACGAAAATATAAAAAATCAAACTTAAATAATTAAAAAAGGACATAAAAAAAGAGAGATTGCTCTCTCTTTAATATTATCCAAGTTTTACTCTTTTCATTGCTGTAATCTTGAGGTTCTTATGTATACTCTCCAGATATTGACGAATGGTTTTTTTATCGTCTTTAATGAATTGTTGATTCAACAGGGTATATTCAACATAAAATTTATTGATCTTTCCCTGAGCAATTTTTTCAACCATATTTTCCGGTTTACCTTCTGCTCTGATTTGTTCTTTAGCAATTTCCAGTTCACGCTCGAGGAGTTTAGGATCAACATCTTCCTTATCAATTGCCACAGGAGCCATTGCAGCAACCTGCATAGCAACGTCGCGTCCCGGTTCTGAAATATTAGCATCAGGCATATTAAAACCGATCATAGAGGCCAGTTTATTTCCGGGATGGTTATAAACTACAACCTTTTCTGCATGCACATTTTGAAAATCAACAACATCAATTTTTTCGCCAATCTTGCCCATTTGCTCAATCAGGGAATCTCCAACAGTTTGGTTACCAAGCTTCAGAGCCTTAAGATCTTCTATACTTGAAGGATTGTTTTTCACGGCAAGATCAAGAATTGATTCGCCGTATTTAATAAAATCAGCGTTTTTAGCTACGAAGTCGGTTTCACAACATACGGAAACGATAATACCGTGTTTTCCATCAGCACTGGTTTTTCCATAAACATAACCTTCTTTAGCTTCACGATCCTGACGGTTAGCCGCAATTTTTTGTCCTTTTTTACGTAAGATGTCAATTGCAGCTTCAAAATTACCATTGGCTTCCATAAGTGCCTTTTTACAGTCCATCATTCCGGAACCCGTTTGTTGACGAAGCTTGTTAACGTCAGCTGCATTAATTGTTACAGTACTCATTCTATACTCTCCTGAATTATTAGTATTAATTGATTAATCTATTTTTTTAGGGCGAGGTGCTGCTGTGGGACGTCTTGGACGTGCTTTAACAGCTCCTTCTTTTACCGGCTCTTCATCTACTACAATCGTTAAATCGATTGGCACTTCCTTAGCCGCTTCAAGAGCTTCTTCAGCTTCTTTATCTTTTTCTATTTCTTTATCAATTTTACGTTCAGCCAATCCTTCTTCAATTGCTTTTACCATTGTCTCAACGATTAAAGCGATAGATTTAGTAGCGTCATCATTTGCCGGAATAGCGAAATCCACTTGTGTTGGATCCGTATTCGTATCGGTAATAGCGAACGTTGGGATGTTCAATTTCTGAGCTTCAGCAACAGAAATGTGTTCTTTCATTATATCAACAATAAACAATGCAGCGGGAAGACGTATAAGGTCGGTAATACTTCCCAGAAATTTTTCCATCTTGGCCTTTTGACGGGTAATTTGAAGACGCTCCTTTTTAGAGATGTTATCAAATGTTCCATCCGTAGCCATTTTTTCAAAGCCTGTCATTTTCTTAACTGACTTACGTACAGTTGAGAAATTGGTAAGCATTCCACCCGGCCAGCGCTCTGTAATGTAAGGCATGTTGACACGTTGAGCAGCATTAGCTACAATGTCTTTCGCTTGCTTTTTTGTCGCCACAAACAATACCTTCTTGCCTGATTTGGCAATTTGTTTCATAGCAGCAGCTGCTTCTTCGATCTTGGCAACGGTTTTGTTAAGATCGATGATATGAATACCGCGGGCCTCCATAAATATATAAGGAGCCATGCGTGGATTCCATTTACTTTTAAGATGGCCGAAGTGAGCACCTGCATCTAATAATTCCTGGTATGAAACTTTTGACATTGAATTTGGGTTGACGTATTTAGTTAACTGAATATGTATTAAGCAATAGTATTGATAACGATTAACGTTTAGAGAACTGGAATCTCTTACGGGCTTTTTTCTGACCCGGCTTTTTACGCTCTACCATTCTTGGATCACGCGTTAGTAAGCCCTCTTTACGAAGCATAGGCTTATGCTCTTCGTTTATTTTAACAAGTGCGCGAGCAATACCAAGTCTGGAGGCTTCGGCCTGACCTTTTATACCTCCGCCATCGACATTAATTTTAATATCGTATTGACCGCCGGCGCTAACAGCCTGCTGCGCCTGAGTCAATATATATTGAAGTGGACCTGTAGGAAAATATTCCTTAAAGTCACGGGTATTTACTTTTATTTCTCCGTTGCCAGCTACTAAATAGACGCGTGCAACAGATGTTTTTCTTCTTCCGATACAATGAGTTACTGACATGGATATTAAAATTTAATTTCTTTAGGTTTTTGTGCTGAATGCGGATGTTCTATTCCAACATAAACATGAAGGTTACGGAAAAGCTCACGACCCAAACGATTCTTCGGTAACATTCCACGAATGGAATTTTCCAGAATCTTAGACGGATTTTTTTTCATCCATTCTTCCGGAGAAGCAAAACGTTGTCCACCGGGATACCCTGTATAATGAACGTATTCCTTCTCTCTCATTTTATTACCTGTAAAGCGAACTTTATCAGCATTAATGATGATTACATTATCGCCGCAATCAACGTGCGGGGTATAGCTTGCTTTATGTTTTCCACGTAAAATCTTAGCGACTTCCGAAGAAACTCTTCCAACAATTTGATCAGTCGCATCGACCAATACCCACTTTTTATCAACTGTCTGCGCATT
>JAYURB010000082.1:0-11624 GCA_043756425.1 Bacteroidota bacterium | reverse complement strand
ATAACAGGATACCTCTAATTCGGGCTCAAAAAAAATCCTGCAGAAAAATAATTCCTGCAGGATTTTTTTATTGCGAAGACTGAATCAGCCTAAATACTTTATTGTGTCAGAAATTTACTCACTTTTTCAAAATAGAAATTTTTATCGGTAGTAAAGTTTTCTGCATTCGAAGGACTTGTTGGAACGATGTACATTGCTGTAGAGCATTTCAGCAGTTTCATATCGGTTGGATTAAGAAAGGCATCCTGTGGAGAAACGATTAATAAAACCCCTTTCAAACTTGGGCGCATTTTGTCGCAGGCATACATTGGTTCAAAAGTCTTATCATAACCGAATGGAATAATTACATCCTTCGATTTTAGTTCTTTGTATTTTTTCTTCATTAGTTCTAGACCTGTCCACGAGCCGTCAGCAATGATCTTTCTGGTTTCAGGTCTGTTGCATCCTACGCCAAGCGATAATCCTGCTCCGATATTTTGTCCGTATAAATCAAACTTGGTTATAGCACGTGACTTGCGCAGATAATCAGCCACGCCGTTAAGATCATTCAAAAACTGAGGGTAAATGTATGTGTCGGGATCAATTGAAAATTCACTGCTTGCACCATATCCACGGTAATCGTACATGCATACATTCCATCCTGCAGAGAGAAATTGTCCGCAGATTTCAATATTGTCGGCCATGTTGCCATCGCCGCTGCCACTGATTATTACCCAATTAGTGGTTTTCTTCGCTGTTTCAAAAAACCATGCGTTTAGCGCAGCACCGTCTTTCGTAGTAATTTTTTCTTCTTTATAGACCATGCCGTATTTTTCCGGCTTTATCTTGTATTCATGGGACGGATTCAACGAATAGGAAACATTGCTGAATAACAATATTCCCAAGGCTAGCATAAAGAGTGATTTCATAATTTTATTTATTGATTCTTGGTTTAGGCGATAAAAATAATCAAAAGGAAAACTTGAAACGACAGGTTTGAAAAATTATTATCTACAAATTGGCTCAAAACCAAGGGTTCATTTTCTAAACAGAATTCAGAACCTTGCACGAGGGGTAATACGGGAAACGATAATGTAAAAAGGATGCCCTGTCTAAATGATTGCAGGAAAAAATTCAGCTACTCGACTGTTACCGATTTTGCCAGATTTCTTGGCTGGTCAACATTGCATCCTCGCAATACGGCAATATGATAAGACAGCAGCTGAAGAGGAACTACAGCAAGCAATGGCATTAGTATATCGTCAGCATCGGGAATTTCAATGGTATAGTCGGCAAGATCTTTAACGACAGTATCGCCTTCCGTAATGATAGCAATGATTTTTCCTTTACGTGCTTTTACTTCCTGAATGTTACTTACAACTTTTTCATACGTCTCATTCTTATTGGCAATTACAACAACAGGCATGGCTTCGTCGATAAGTGCAATCGGTCCGTGCTTCATTTCAGCTGCAGGATAACCTTCAGCGTGTATGTAGGATATTTCTTTCAGCTTTAATGCTCCTTCAAGTGCTACAGGAAAACCGTAGCCGCGACCGAGGTAAAGGAAATTCTTAGCATCCTTAAATTTATGAGCAAGCTTTTGAATGATGTCATTTGTACGAAGAACTTTTTCAACTTTTGCCGGAATGGTTTCCAGCTCAGTCAATAACTGGTGAAGCCTTGAATCTGTAATTGTTCCACGCTGTCTTGCAATTTGCAGGGCAATCAATGTTAATACTGCTACCTGTGCAGTAAATGCTTTTGTGGAGGCAACTCCGATTTCCGGTCCGGCATGTGTATAGGCTCCTGCATGAGTTGCTCTTGGTATGGAGGATCCAACAACATTACAAACTCCAAAAATAGTAGCGCCTTTTGATTTGGCAAGTTCTATGGCTGCCAATGTATCAGCAGTTTCACCCGATTGAGAGATTGGAATAACAATATCACTTTCGTAGATAACAGGATTTCTATAGCGGAATTCAGAAGCATATTCTACTTCAACAGGAATGCGCGCAAGATCTTCAATAAGGTATTCGGCAACAAGTCCTGCATGCCATGAAGTTCCACAGCCAATAATTAAAATGCGCTCCGCATTTTCGAATTTCTTTTCATATTCAGCTATTCCACCAAGACGAAGAAATCCTTTTTTAGCATCAATGCGACCGCGCATACTGTCCCAGATGGAACGTGGCTGTTCGTATATTTCTTTTAACATGAAATGCTCGTAACCGCCTTTTTCCAGCTGCTCAAGTTTTATTTCAAGTTCGTGTATATAAGGAGACTTTACAACTTCGTTTTCTATTGTTTTTACAGAGAGCTTGCCATCGTGAATGAATGCTACTTCTCCATCATTCAGATAAATAACATTGTTGGTGTACTCTATAATTGGTGTTGCATCGGAAGCGATAAAATATTCATTGTGTTCTTTTCCTACTCCAATAACGATAGGACTTCCTTTACGGGCACAAATCAATTCTCCGGGATTTTCTTTGGAAAGTACAACGATTGCATATGCACCGATCACTTCGCCGAGAGCGAGTCGGACTGCTTCATCAAGCGACACATGTGCATTGTCGTGTATATCTTCAATCAAATGAATCAATACTTCAGTATCAGTATCGCTCTTGAAAGTATGTCCGCGTTTGGTAAGTTCTGTTTTTATGGAAGAATAATTTTCAATAATTCCATTGTGGATAAGCGCAAATTTCCCTGACTGAGAGTGATGCGGGTGAGCATTGCGATCGTTAGGCTCTCCATGAGTTGCCCAGCGGGTATGGCCCATACCGATCGTGCCTGTAACGTCTTTGTCCTTCGTAAAATTTGTTAGTTCACTAACTTTTCCGGCTTTCTTATAAACTTTTAGTTCTCCGTTAAGAATGGCAATTCCGGCACTGTCGTATCCGCGATATTCAAGTCTCTGTAAACCTTTTATTAAAATCGGATAAGCCTGTCGGTGTCCGATATAGGCAACTATTCCACACATGGCTGATAAATATTAATTGATTTTAGTATACAAAAGGGAAATCTTCATGCGGTCCGAAAGATTAGACCCGCTTTTGATTGTTGCTCGACTTGCATCCACTCCGCTTCCGGAAACTAAAAGATAAAAATCAGCATTGTCAACTTTTCCGTCAATGAATCTTTGAAGATGTCTGGCAATGTTAAAAGTATAACCGTCGGAGGTTGAATTCAAATCTCCGCCATAGTATCCTGTTGATTCATAATAATCAAGCGGGAAAGCATTCTGGCCGTTTTCGTCTTTAATTACAAGGAGCATTTTTGGAGGCAAACTGTAAGGAATAAGGCTTGTTAATGGTTTAATACTTAATTGTGCCTTATTTATTATGATACTACCTGAATCCGGAAAATGTTTCAGGAACGGAAATGAAATTTTCATTTTCATCCCTGCTATGGCCTGAACGTAGTTTAAAGTATCACCAAAGGTTGAATCAGAGAGCTGGTTTCCTACAGTAGAACCTGTGTAATCGTGAGAAAAATGATTCAAACGGGCTCCCGCTAAAGAAAAGTCATATTTCTTACTTACCAAATCAGTATCGTGAAAATAAAGTGTAAGCGATGATTTAAAGAAGTTAAAATAGGAAATGCTGCCCGGTCCTGTTGCATTTACTGTTTCAAGGAATAATCCTTTGAAATAGGTCAGCCACTCTGCATTTGATGAAAACGGAAGATCTCCGTCCAAAGCAACAAGGCTGTCTGCAAGTTTCTTGCCTTCTGTTGTATTACTTAAGGTAATCCTTAACTGGGGCGATAGTGTGTCGTTAGCAACCGGTACATCTGTATTCGGTTGTGGCAAAAAGATTGCCGTGCCTATCAATGCAGGATCATATGAAAATGTCCGGTTCGAATAATAGCTGCTGTCAGAACGCATATCTTCACTTAAGCGGTAAACATTTACTGTCTGAAGAGCATTGGTATCGCCATAATATCCGGAGTAGGAAAGTATGAGTACTAATGAATCGGCTACAACAGAAGTACTGCCGAAAGAAGGTGTTCCTGCCAGATTTACCTGAGTGTAAACAGATGCAGTTGAAAGTCCGAATACAGGATCTTTTTCACTTCCCAGTAATTGCGCAGATAGTTCATCCGTGCGCAATGAATCTTCAAGGAGAGTACGTGTATGAATTGTTAACGTATCTGAAAAAACAGATGATAAAGCATCGCCGGGAGGTAAAATTTCCAGTCCCAGTTCGTTTTCATCTTTACATCCGGAAAAAAACATTCCGGCTAAAGCGAAAAAAAGTACTAATAAAAAAGATTTCCTCCACTGAAATGAGGAGGAAATCTTTTTAAGTAATAAAAATGAGGTCTTGTTTATTCTATTCAAAATCTAACCGGAAATTGGGAGAACCGGATAATAAAAAATTAATGTTTAATCTGTCAGAACAGCAGCTTCCTGCTCAAGTAATTCATCATAAAAATCTGAACAAGCATTTACAAAGCCACTTTCATCTTCATAATTTTGGTATTGAAGAAGGGGTTTGTTTACTTTTTTCAAATATGTATCAATGGAAGCATCTTTTGCTTCGCTGCCTTTAATAATGCCATCGCTCCACTTCATGGCAGCGATTTCAACATTAGCCATGCTTGGATCTTTGTACAATTTCAAATCATCGGGACTAACACCATCCATTTTCATCTTTTTGACGAGATTTGGAGATAATGTTTCATCAAGATCATGGTAATAAGAAGAGTAAACGACCTTGCTGTTTCTAAACATTGGATCTTCTTTATAACCGGTTTTTACTAAAAACGGAATTAAAGAAGTCATCCAGCCGTGGCAATGAATTACGTCAGGAGCCCAGCCTAATTTCTTAACGGTTTCAAGAACTCCGCGGCAGAAAAAAACCATTCTGTCTTCGTTGTCTTTGTGAAATTTCTTTTTGGCATCCCTGAAAATCGTCTTACGTTGAAAATATTCTTCATTATCGATAAAATAAACCTGCATTCGTGCACTTTGAATGGAAGCTACTTTAATAATTAAGGGATGATCAGAGTCGTCAATTATTAGATTCATTCCTGATAAGCGAATAACTTCATGTAATTGGTTGCGACGTTCATTGATTATTCCGAAACGTGGCATAAAAGTTCTGATTTCTTTACCTTTTTCCTGGATTCCCTGAGGGAGGTTACGAGCAATCTTTGAAATTTCAGTCAACTCGAGAAAAGGTGCAATTTCTTGTGAAACAAATAATACTTTAGCTTTCTTCATCATTCTTGGACTTGGATATATATTTTGTTTGGCATGCAAAGATAAGCTATTTTGGGCGGTTCTTCAAGTAACATATAGTTAAAGTATGATAAATAGCAATGATTTTGTTACGAATTCACAAATTCGAAATTTTAATCATTTGATAACTAAGCTAAAACGCAGAAAAGCAAAATATAAACTAAATATTTAATAAGATTGCAGCATAATGTTAATATTCAACGAAGTATCCTCATTACAGGTAAAACTGGATGAACTTATAAAAAACGGCAAAACCATTGGTTTTGTCCCAACCATGGGTGCATTGCATGACGGACATATTTCATTGGTTCATAAAGCGGCCTCAGAAAATGATGTAGTCATTGTGAGCATTTTTGTAAATCCCACGCAATTCAACAATCCTGAAGATCTAAAAAATTACCCCAAAACTCCTGAAAAGGATCAAAAAATGCTTGAGGAAAATAAAGTACATATACTTTTCTCTCCTGAAGTGAATGAAATATACAAAGGCAAAGAAAATGAAAGGGATAACATTCCACTCGGGCAATTGGAAGATGTAATGGAAGGGGAACATAGGCCGGGTCATTTTTCCGGAGTTGTTCAAATTGTTTCCAGGTTGTTTGAAATTGTAAAACCGCAAAAAGCATATTTCGGCGAAAAGGATTTTCAGCAATTGGCTGTTATTCGTTACATGACTGATCTGTTACGTTTCCCTGTTGAAATTATTGGTTGTCCTACGGTAAGAGAAAAAAGCGGACTTGCAATGAGTTCAAGAAATCTAAGACTTTCAGAGGAAGGTTTGATGGAAGCTGCAGAAATTTCAAAAGCATTAAAATATGCACAACGGCACTGGCAAACCAATCAGCCCCGCGCATTAAAAGAAGAAGTTATTGACAGAATTGAAGCAACCGGTGAATTAACGGTTGAATATATAGAATTTGCTGATGAAACCACATTAGAAAAAGTACTCCACTGGAAAAATCATAAACATGTGCGTTGCTTCGCTGCTGTTTTTTGTGAGGAGATTAGGTTGATTGATAATATTCGATTGTTTTAATTTCGATTTTCTCGTTGTTGAGCTTTTCGGATTGTCGCGCCTTTGCATTAAAAAAAATCTTTAACCCCCTAAAAACCTCAAATAAAAACCACAATATAATCGGTTGTAAAATTACAAAGCTGCGTATATTTTTGCGCAATGACTGAAAATGAAATCTCCAAAATATTACTCGATTCTGCTTTTGCAATACATAAAGAATTTGGCCCCGGATTGCTTGAATCTGTTTATAAAGAATGCCTCTATCACGAATCAAAAATTCGCGGATTAAACTTAGTCAAAGAAAGAGCCGTTCCTTTAATATATAAGGACATAAAACTAGAAGTAGGATACAGAGCAGACAATCTTCAGCACATTTTTGTATATTTGTAAAAACAATCCTCAATGGATATTCAAGCTGAAAAACTTAAGTTAATTGAATGGTTAAAGAGCTTATCTGACCAATCAATCATTGAGAAATTAAAACTTTTCAAAGACAATCTTTCAGATAAGTCTGATTGGTGGGAAACTCTTTCTGAGGAGGAAGTTAAATCAATTGATGAAGGAATAAAGGATATTGAAGAAGGCAGAACCACGCCACATTCAGAAGTTGTGAAGAAGTATGGCAAATCGGCCTGAAGTTAGATGGTCTTCAAGAGCAATACGGGATCTTGAAAAAATTATTAAATACCTTGAAACAAATTGGTCTGAGAAAGAACTTAAAAATTTCAATGTTAAATTAGATAAAGCAATTGTCTTAATTTCAACACGACCTAATCTTTTTCGATTGACTAATTTCAGAAGGAATTTACGCAGATGTGTGTTATCTCACCAAACTACTATTTACTTTCAGGAAGTTGAGAAGAAAATATACATTGTTACTTTGTTTGATAATAGAAGTAATCCGGCAAAAAGGTCGTAAATTTAACATTGTAACATGAAAATTTACCTCGACTATAACTCCACCACCCCCGTCGACAAATACGTCCTGGAAGCCATGCTCCCTTGTTTCACAGAAAACTTCGGAAATGCTGCCAGCAAAACACATGCATTTGGATGGATGGCCGATGAAGTTGTAAAAGAAGCACGACGACAGGTTGCCGGTTTTTTAAATGCAGAAGAAAGTGAAATCATTTTCACCTCAGGCGCAACGGAAGCAATCAACCTTTCCATTAAAGGAGTTGCTGAAACGTATGCTTCCAAAGGAAATCATATTGTAACATTTGCTACCGAACACAAAGCTGTGCTTGATACTTGCAGCCATCTTTCAAGACAGGGGAAAGAGATTACTGTCCTGCCGGTAGATAAAGAAGGTATGGTCGATCTTTCTCAACTTGAAAATGCCATTCGAACAGATACCATATTGATTTGCGCCATGCTTGCCAATAATGAAACGGGTGTTGTTTTTCCTATTGGTGAAATATCGAAAATCGTTCATGCAAAAGGATCTCTTCTTTTTACAGATGCTACACAAGCTTATGGTAAAATTCCTGTCGATGTAAATGAAATGCATGCAGATCTTCTTTGTCTTTCTGCTCATAAAATATATGGACCGAAAGGAGTGGGAGCTTTATATGTAAGGAGAAAAAATCCAAGGGTAACTCTGACTGCTCAGATTGACGGTGGAGGACACGAAAGAAATCTGCGCAGCGGTACATTGAATGTTCCGGGTATTGTTGGTCTGGGAGAAGCTTGTGAACTTGCGGGCAAGAATATGTGGGAAGAATCATCCCGATTATCCTTTTTACGAACAAAACTTGAACAAGCTTTGACGGATTCCGGTGGTGTTTACATTAATGGTAGTATTAAAAACAGGTTACCAAATACGACAAACCTTTGTTTCAAAGGACTGAAAGCAGAAAAGCTGATTAAACATTTATCTTCGCTGGCTATTGCAACAGGCAGCGCTTGTTCATCAGCCTTACCTGAGCCCTCGCATGTGCTTCTGGCAATGGGTTTAAGCGAAGAAGATGCTTTTTCATCTGTGCGAATATCCCTTGGAAGATTTACAACGGATGAAGAAATTGAGCAAGCAATAAAACTTTTGCTTGATTTTAAAAAATTAATTTGAGAATGATTCAAAGCATAAACTATTTCTTTTTCTTTACATCTTATTAATACTAATTAAAAATCAATGCACGGCCCATCATCTCATAATCATACCCATAACGAAGAACATTTTCAACAATCAGATACAATTAGAGATGTTGTTATTGGTATGGCAGATGGACTTACCGTCCCTTTTGCTCTTGCAGCCGGATTAAGCAGTGCTGTTAGCAATAATGATATTATCATAACAGCAGGTCTTGCTGAAATTATTGCCGGTTCAATTGCAATGGGCTTAGGCGGTTACCTGGCAGGAAAGACAGAAATCGAGCATTATGACTCTGAATTAAAAAGAGAATACAAAGAAATCGAAACACATTATGAAGTGGAGCGGAAGGAAGTAAAAGAAATTTTTGCCGGTTATGGTTTATCGTCAGATTCGCAGGAGATCATAATCAATGAAATGGAAAAAGACCACGACAAATGGGTTGAATTCATGATGCGTTTTGAACTAGGACTTGAAAAGCCTGATATTAACAGAGCCAGACAAAGTGCTTTGAATATTGGTATTGCCTACATTGTTGGTGGTATTGTTCCATTATCCGCTTATTTCTTTACAGATATTCCACAAACCGGATTATTATATTCAGCGGTAATAACTGTTTTATGTCTTTTATTTTTCGGTTATTTCAAAAGTAAGGTTACCGGTCAGGATCCAATTAAAGGTGCATTCAGAACAGCAATGATTGGTGTCCTTGCCGCTGCTGCTGCATTTATGTTTGCCAAACTTTTTTCATAAAATACAATGATTGCTTCTGTTCAATTAAAAGATAAAACGGTTCAGATTGATCTTTCTAAACCAATTGATCTTTCTATTCCAATGAGGGCCGGCGAAAAAAATGTAAATGCTTTTTATATTCCTCCTGTAAAATATGAACCCTTTCAGGCCGGAACTTTTATTGGCGATGTCAGCCGCGGAGGGTCGTGCAATGTTTTTTCTATTTCTTTCAATCCGCATGGTAATGGTACCCATACAGAAACGGTTGGACATATCTCCATCGAAAAATATCCAATTTATAATTGTCTGAAACGATTTTTTTTTGAAGCTCAGGTCATCACTGTTAATCCTGAATCAATTGATGGTGACAAAGTGATAACTAAGAATCAGCTTGAAAACATTCTGAAAGGAAGGTCTGCCGAAGCGCTTATTATAAGAACACTGCCAAACGATGATAAGAAACTGACCACTCATTATTCAGGAACGAACCCTGCTTACATGGAAAAAACGGCGGCGGATTATATAAAAGAGTTATCCGTTAGCCATCTTATTCTCGATCTTCCAAGTATTGATCGGGAAGATGATGGAGGAAAATTACAAGCTCATCATGCTTTTTGGAATTATCCGGAAAATCCAAGAATTCATTCTACTATTACAGAATTAGCCTATATACCTGAAAATGTGAAGGATGGTTATTACTTATTGAATTTGCTGCCAGCGAGCTTTGATAATGATGCAAGTCCTAGCAAACCGTTACTATTTGAATACTAGTTAATTGCTCAGTAATGATTATTAAAAAATCTTGTTTTTGATTTTAGCACTATCATTATTAATAGTTTTATCAATCAAAAATTTTACAATTAACTAATAACCAATGTTATATTTTTTTTATTCTTATCAATAATTTATTTGTTAAAATTACATCATATACGAAATGCTTTTAATTTAATTTCTAACATTAAATTATTTGTAAAATATTTTAATTTTTTTTTAATAAAATCTTTGTAGAATCTTTGTTTCTGATAAATTTGCACCGTTTTCAAAAACTGACAAATAAATGACGGCCTTTTTCGTCAGTGTCATTATTTAAGAATATTAATTGTTGATGGACAAAAGAATCTGCATGAATAACCAATACAGAACCAGGTATTTTTTACTTCTCATTTCAGTCATTTCTATAGTACTGATTTCATTCCAATCAGCAAATGCACAAGATGGAGAAGCACTATTTAAAGCAAACTGTACTGCTTGTCATGCAGTAAAGGAAAAAGTAATTGGCCCTGCATTAATGGGGGTTTCCAAGCGTCGTTCCGAGGATTGGTTGTTAAAATGGATTAAAAATTCACAGTCTCTTATAAAGGCAAATGATGAATATGCGATAAAAATTTTCAACGAATATAATAAGACTGTGATGACGTCTTTCAATTTGAAAGACGAAGAAATCAAAGCCATATTAGCGTATGTAAAAACGGAAGAAGCAAAAGTTGATGTTAAACCACCTCCTCCTGGCGATCCTGGAGCTCCGGTAGAGGAAAAACCAATTTGGCCATGGCTTCTTGCTGCCGGTGTGGTTTTATATTTATTAAGTGGTATTCTTCGCCGTGTTCAGGAAACTTTGTCAACAGCTGTGCGTCAGAAACAAGGCATTGCTGAACCGGAACCTACAACCAACTGGAAAAAGAATCGTGAATGGATTAGAAGAAATAAAAAACTAATAGCTGTTATTCTTATTTTCTTAACCATTGTTGGCAGTGTTAAAGCATGGTATAGACTTCAGGCTATAGGTATTTCTCAGGGATACAATCCTGATCAGCCCATTGCATACTCTCATAAATTACACGCCGGTGAAATGGGGATTTCCTGTATTTATTGCCACAGTGGTGCTGAAAGAGGAAAGGTTGCAGGAATTCCTTCTGCAAACGTTTGTATGAACTGTCATAAATATGTGAAGAAAGGACCTTCAACAGGAACCGCAGAAATTGCGAAAATTTATAAAGCACTGGATTATGATCCAGATAAAGGAACATACGGACCGAATACAAAACCGATTCAATGGGTAAGGGTTCATAATCTTCCTGACCTTGCTTATTTCAATCACAGTCAACACGTAGTTGTAGGTAAAATTGAATGCCAGACTTGCCACGGTCCGGTACAGGACAGTATGACTGTTGCCTATCAGTATGCTCCACTTACAATGAACTGGTGTATTACCTGTCACCGCGAAACAAAGGTTAAAATGGCAGGCAATGGTTATTACAATGATCTTCATAAAAAGATGATGAATTCAAATGTTCCTGACTCCATGATTACAGTTGAGAAAATAGGTGGTCTTGAATGTGCGCGTTGTCACTATTAATTAATCAATACACGCCAGAGCGTGAAAAAACATATCCGGTTTAATTAAACCATCAATATCCTCCAATGGAAAAAAAATACTGGAAAGGCGTTGAAGAGCTGCAGAACGATGCAGAGTTTGTGCGTTTGAAGAATAATGAATTCTACGAGAATCTTCCTCTCGATGAATTAGTAAGTAAAAAAGCAGAAGAGACGCTCACGCCCCG
>JAYURB010000081.1:0-11629 GCA_043756425.1 Bacteroidota bacterium | reverse complement strand
ATTTTTATTTCTCGAATCAATCGTCAATAACTTTTCTTCAGGAGGAGAGTTTTGCTATATTGTAGAAGCTATTGAAGCTCCCGGTAATCCAAATTTATTTTCAGATTCCAGTCGATCGAATGAGGTTTGCATCAAACAGCAGCCTGTAATTTTTGTTCCCAATGCATTCCATCCCGGTGGACTTTTCAATCCTGTTTTTTATCCTTCTAATTCTTTTGTTCCTGCTGACAGCTATAGTCTGGATATATTCAATAGGTGGGGTGAAGTGATTTTTCATACAAACAATCCGCAAGAAGGCTGGGATGGTACAAGTCATGGAACGTTTGCTCCCGAAGGTGTTTATGTTTACAGAATTAAATCAAAAAATTCCGATAAATCGGATTTGGAGAAGGTAGGATCCTTAACATTAATACGTTGAGGTTTTTGCTAACGTAATGTTTCGGAATTATTAAGAACTTCAATTACATAAAATTTACATTCATCATTTCATAAAAATATTCGTACTTTCGCGTGCAACTTTTTTTCAACCCTAATATCTATGAAAGTTGCAGAAGGCCGTTTTCTCGGCGAAGCCCTTACTTATGACGATGTATTAATCGTTCCCGCTTATTCTGATGTTTTGCCGAATGAAGTTGATGTTTCTTCCAAGCTCACATCTAAAATAGCACTTAACATTCCAATACTTTCAGCCGCAATGGATACCGTTACGGAATCTGATATGGCCGTTGCTGTAGCCCAGGAAGGTGGAATTGGCATGCTGCATAAAAACATGTCTATAAAGCAACAGGCAGCTGAAGTCAAAAAGGTAAAAAGGAGTGAGAGTGGAATGATTCACGATCCCGTAACCCTTCCCAAAGAGGCTCTTGTTTCTGATGCTACACAATTGATGAAGGAACATGGAATAGGAGGCATTCCTGTTATAGACAAGAATCATAAATTAATCGGCATATGTACAAATCGCGACCTTCGTTTTGAAAAGAACCCCAACCGCTTGATTTCTGAGGTGATGACCAAAGAAAATCTAATAACTACTACTGGAATAAAGGACCTCAAGGAAGCTGAAAAAATTTTACAGAAATATAAAATCGAAAAACTACCTGTTATCGATAAAAGCGGAAAACTTATTGGCTTAATTACTTATAAAGATATTCTTAAAGTGAAGTCAAGGCCCAATGCTTGTAAAGATGAATTTGGCCGTTTACGTGTTGGAGCTGCAATTGGTGTTACAAAAGATTTTTTGGAAAGAGCCGGTGCGCTTGTTGAAGCCGGTGTCGACGTTATTACAATTGACACAGCACATGCACATTCAAAAAATGTTCTGAATGCTTTGCGTTCAATAAGAAAATCATTCCCGGATCTTCAGGTAATTGTAGGAAATATTGCAACAGCGGAGGCAGCTTTGTTTTTAGCAAAAGCCGGTGCAGATGCTGTAAAGGTGGGAATAGGTCCCGGTTCAATTTGTACTACCAGGGTAATTGCCGGAATTGGTATTCCACAATTTACAGCGATTTACCAGGTTGCAGAAGCGTTAAAAAAGACAAATGTTTGTGTCATTGCCGATGGTGGTATTCGTTTTAGCGGAGATATTGCTAAAGCAATAGCCGCAGGTGCTCATTCAGTAATGTTAGGATCCTTGTTGGCAGGAACAGAAGAGTCGCCGGGAGAAACAATAATTTATGAAGGAAGAAAATTTAAACTTTACCGCGGTATGGGTTCGATTGAAGCCATGCGCGAAGGATCTAAAGACAGATATTTTCAAGCGCAAACAGACGATGTAAAAAAGCTTGTGCCTGAAGGTATCGTTGGGCGTGTGCCTTATAAAAGTCTCGTAGGTGAAGAGCTTTACCAGCTTGTAGGAGGCTTGCGCGCAAGTATGGGGTATTGTGGTGCTAAATCTATACAACAACTTCAGAAATCATCCTTTATCAGAATTACTGCCGCAGGTGGTAGGGAAAGTCATCCACATGATGTTACGATTGTAAAGGAAGCTCCAAATTATCACAGATAATTGAAAAAGGGCAATTGATTTTATGTAAGTAATTTATAACTAGTTATTTAAATTCTTCTTTTTACTTTTTTTGTTGCCTTTTGAATTGCCTTTTGTGTCATAAATTCATCTACATCTCATTTTGATACATCAGTTGGTTTATTAAATTTGCGCTCCCTTAACAAATCTATAATTTATTAAAATGAAGAAATATTTCTTAGTATCGTTATTATTAATTTCCGGAATAATCACCAAGGCTCAGGAAAAGAAGGACCCAACTATTCTAACTATTGCAGGTGAGCCAATTAGTAAAAGCGAGTTTGAGCGTGTTTTCAAGAAGAACAATTCTAAGGATAGCTCTTATGATAAAAAGGCAGTTGAAGACTATCTTCAATTATACATCAATTACAAGCTTAAAGTAAAAGAAGCATTGGAATTGAAAATGGACACTGTAAAATCTTTTATTGATGAACTGGCGGGTTACAGAAAACAACTTGCTCAACCTTACCTTGTCGATAAGCAGGTGGGGGAAAGCCTGATGCGTGAGGCTTATGGCAGAATAAAAAAGGATGTAAGAGCTGCACATATTTTAATAAAGTGTGATCCTACAGCTTTACCGAAGGACACCATTGAAGCGTATACTAAAGCAATGAAAATACGAGGTGAAATTGTTAAAGGTGCTGATTTTTCAGATCAGGCTAAAAAATATTCCGACGATCCCTCTGCAAAAGATAATGGTGGTGACTTGGGTTTTTTTACTGCCATGCAAATGGTTTATCCTTTTGAATCTGCAGCCTTCACTCTAAAAAATGGTGAAATATCCATGCCTGTCAGAACTCGTTTTGGTTATCATATTGTTAAAACAATTGAATCTCGACCTGCTCAAGGAGAAATCAAGGTAGCGCATATTATGATTAAAGCCGCTTCAGGTATTAATGCTGAAGATTCAATTAAAGCAGCAAAGAAAATTAAGGAAATCCATAGCCGCTTAATGGCAGGTGATAAATTTGAAGACCTTGCAAGTCAATTTTCAGAAGATCAAAGTTCGGCAAAAAGCGGCGGACAACTTCCTCCATTTGGAACAGGAAGAATGGTTCCTGAATTTGAACAGGCAGCTTTTGCTTTGAAAAATGCCGGTGATTATTCCGGACCGGTAAAGACTTCTTACGGATGGCACATTATCAAACTAATAGAAAGAAAAGGAATAGGATCTTATGATGAAGTTCAGAATGAACTAAAACAAAAAATCCAAAAAGATTCTCGTTCAGAACTCAGTAAATCTTCCATGGTTAACAAAATAAAAAATAAATATTCTTTCAAAGAGGATGCTAAAGCGAAGGATGATTTTATGAAAAAGGTTGACTCAACGTTAACGCAGGGTAAATGGACCGCTGATAAAGCCTCCGGATTAAGTAAAACCATGTTTTCTCTCAGCTCTAAATCTTTTTCTCAAAGTGATTTTGCAAAATATTTAGCCGATCATCAATCCAAGCATGATGCAAGTACTTCTCCTGTTCAAATGGCATCTAATATTTACAATGAATTCGTTAAAGAAAGTGCTGTTGCTTTCGAGGAAACAAAACTGGATTCTCTATATCCTGATTTCAGAAATCTCATGCAAGAATATAGAGACGGCATTCTTCTTTTTGAACTTACGGATCAGAAAGTATGGTCTAAGGCAGTAAAGGATACTGCGGGTTTGAAGCAATATTATGAATCAAATAAAGCTAATTACATGTGGCCTGATAGAGTAGATGCTGTTGTTTATTCCTGCGCCAATGCTTCAATGGCAAAACAAGTTCGTTCACTTATGAAGACAATTGATGATGATGATACTTTAATGGCCAGAATTAATAAAAACTCACAGTTAAACCTTCAGGTTAAAGCATCTAAATTTTCAAAAGGCGAAAATGAAATTGTTGATAAAACTCAATGGAAAATTGGAGTAAGTCCCGATATGGATCATAACGGCCAGGTCGTATTTGTTAAAGTAAAAAGACTCATTTCGGCAAGTCCAAAAAGCCTTGAAGAAGCAAAAGGGTTAATAACGGCAGATTATCAGAATCTTCTTGAAAAGGAATGGATAAGTTCACTCCGAAAGAAGTTTCCTTATACAGTGAATCAGGAAATAGTGAATACTTTGGTTACCAGATAAACCTATACAACATAAAAAGTTGTATGGTTCTTTTGGTTTTCTTTTTTTAACAAGTAAGTGCAAGCTTTTCTATATTGAGGCTGCACTTGTTTTTTATCTCACTGAATGAAATGCATTAAAAACCGTCGTTGTTTTCTTTTTTTTATTATTCTTTTCGTTGTAGTTTTTTTTAGTTCCTGCAGATATTTTAAAAAAGATAATGACGAAAAAAGGGAAGCAGTTGCAAAAGCATTTGACTATTATCTATACGAAGAAGACCTTCTTGGAATAATACCCTCCGGAGCTTCAAAACCTGATAGCATTTCAATAGTTAAGAATTTTATTGAAAATTGGGTAAGGCAAAAGGTTGTTCTTCATACAGCTGAAGAAAATCTGGATAATGAGAAGAAAGAGGTTTCTAAAAAACTTGAAGAATACAGAAATTCATTGATAACTTATGCTTATGAAAACGAACTGGTCAGACAAAAACTCGATACAGTAATCAGTGAAGATCAGATTGTTTCATACTATAAACGCAATCAGCAGAATTTCGAATTAAAGGATAACATTATAAAGGTTATTTACCTGAAGTTGAATAAGAAATCTCCCACACTTGAAAAGGTAAAACAATGGTACGTCAGTTCCAATGAAAACGACCGCCAATCGTTAAAGGAATATTGTCAGCAATATGCAATCAACTATTATCTCGACGACAATACATGGTTATTATTCGATGATTTATTGAAAGAAATTCCAATTAAGACGTATGATAAGGAACAGTTTTTACAGAATAACAGAAACATTGTAATTGAAGATTCAACACTTCTATACCTTGTAAACATTAAGGGTTTTATGATTAAAAACAGTCTTTCTCCACTGAGTTTTGAAAGAAAAAATATTGTTTCAATGATTATTAATGAGCGAAAACTAAGGTTGATCGAAGAAATGGAAAATAAAACCCTGGAGAATGCAAAAAAGAGCGGAGAAGTTGAAATTTATTAATCCTGTTTATTAGGTGCCGGAAACCAATATAATCTGCTAAATTTGCAGTCCCATGAAAGAAATCAAAATATCATTTCATTTTCTCCCAAAGGCAGTTTTTTTTCTTGTCTTATTATTTTCTTTTTCAAATTCAGCGAATTCCCAACAAATTGTCGATCAGGTTATGGGCATTGTTGGAAATAAAATCATTCTTAAATCCGACATAGAGAAGCAATACATTCAAATGCAGGCTCAGGGTGCTACCAATGCAGAGGATGCCCGTTGTGAAATTTTTGATCAGATTATCCTTCAAAAACTACTTTTAAACCAGGCCGCTATTGACAGCGTTACTGTTACTGAAGGTCAGGTGGAGGGTGAGTTGGATAGAAGGATGCGTTTTTACATCAGACAAATCGGATCGGAAGCTAAACTTGAAGAATATTTTCATACAACCATTAGACAATTAAAATCAGATTTCCGGGAACTTATTCAGGACCAGCTTTTGGTTCAAACGATGCAAAGTAAAATCACTAAAGATGTTGTAGTAAGTCCAAGCGATGTAAGAGAGTTTTATCAGAGTATCAATCCGGATAGCGTTCCTTATATTGATGCTGAGCTTGAAATTGGCCAGATAGTTCGCAAACCGCTTATCAGCTATGAAGAAAAACTGGAAAAGCGCAATCAGCTGGAGGAGTACAGAAAGAAAATTATTGCCGGTGAAGCTGACTTTGCCGTTTATGCCGCTCTCTACTCTCAGGATCCTGAATCTGCAAAAAAAGGGGGAGAACTTGGCTTTTTTGAGAGGGGGTCCATGGTTGCTGAATTTGAATCGGCTGCTTTTAACCTCAAAGCGGGTGATGTATCTCCTGTAATTGAAACAAAATTTGGTTTCCATATTCTACAACTAATTGAGCGCAGAGGTGAACAAATTAATGTCAGACATATTTTGTTGCAGCCTAAAATAAGCGAGCAGAGTCTTCAAAAGTCGTTTTTATTTTTAGATAGTCTGAGCAATCAGATCCGAATGGGTACTATTTCCTTTAATGAAGCCGCACAAAAATTTTCTGACGATGAGGATACTAAAAATAACGGCGGTTTGATCATAAACTCTGAAACAAATACCGCTAAACTATCTCCTGATAAAATAGACCGATTGTTATTTTTTCAGGTTGATAGCATGTCTTTGAATAAAGTTTCAGCGCCTTTGAATATGACAACATCAGAAGGGAAAGCAGCATATCGCCTGGTAATGGTTAAATCCCGTTCCAAACCACATAAAGCAAATCTAAAAGACGACTACCAGAAAATTCAGGAAGTTGCCTTATCGGAAAAGCAAGCAAAAGCACTTAACGATTGGATTAAGAAAAAACAAAAAAGCATTTATATTAATATTAACACCGAATACAGTTATTGCACTATTCTCAAACATTGGTCTAAAAGCGAATAATTATTTCTGCTTGTTAACCAAAAAAAAATTATAAATAAAAAATATGACAACACAATATAATTCTGATGTAGACGCCGTTAAGGATTTTGTAAGTAAATACAAAAAACTACGAAGTGAAATCGGCAAGGTAATAATCGGACAGGATGAAGTAGTTCGTGATGTACTTATTTCAATCTTCAGTCGTGGACATTGCCTGCTTGTCGGTGTTCCCGGATTGGCTAAAACGTTGCTGGTAAATACCATTGCACAAACGCTCGGATTAACGTATAACAGAATTCAGTTTACTCCAGATTTAATGCCTTCCGATATTATTGGAACAGAAATTCTTGATGAATCGCGTCAGTTTCGATTTATTAAAGGTCCTCTTTTTGCAAATATTATTCTTGCTGATGAGATTAACCGTACCCCGCCAAAAACACAAAGCGCACTCCTTGAAGCAATGCAGGAATACGCTGTTACCGCTGCAGGAAAACGCTACAAACTGGACTTGCCATTCTTTGTTTTAGCAACACAAAATCCGATTGAGCAGGAGGGAACATATCCATTGCCGGAAGCACAGCTCGACAGGTTTATGTTTAACGTAATGCTTACTTATCCTGAATTTGAGCAGGAAGTAGAAGTTGTAAAAAACACTACCTCCGATTTTTCGCCTAAACTGGAAAAAGTGATCAGTGCTGAAGAAATTTTATTTTTTCAGGGATTGATCAGAAGGATTCCTATTCCTGAAAATGTTTTACAGTATGCAGTAAATCTTGCTACAAAGACGCGTCCTTCTACAGCTGCTGCCACTAAAGATGTTAATGCATACCTTTCCTGGGGAGCAGGTCCAAGGGCTTCTCAATATCTGGTTATTGGTGCTAAGTGTCATGCTGCTTTGAACGGTAAATATTCTCCGGATATTGAAGATGTAAAAGCAGTAGCAATGCCGATTTTACGCCACCGTATCGTGCGCAATTACAGGGCTGAGGCTGATGGTGTATCGGTTGAGAAAATCATTAATGATTTAGCGGTGTAAGCGCAAGAGAGGATTTTTAGTCAGCGGGTTCGAGGTTTTCAATAGTAACTTTGGCTCTCATATTTCCGAAGTTTACATAGACGATATCTTTCTTAATATCTTCTACGGTTCCTATTTCTTTGCCTTTGAGCATTCGTACTTTCGATCCAATGTGAATTTCTCTTTTTAATCTTTCAATTAATACTGATCGTTTTTGCGCCAGCTTTTGTGGTGTATTCTCAGCGGCTCGTTTTTTCTTTTCAGCTGTAATTGCACCGATGAATTTTTTTATAACAACTTTTTTATCTTTGTTTTTATTCCACTCTTCTGCTAAAGCATTCATTTTCCTTCCCATTTCAGCCAGCTTAATCAATTCTTCTCTTTTTACTTTATCTTTTTCCATTTTCTCCGTTAGCTTTTGCGAAAGTTCAGTAAAACGTCCACCGGCTTCTTCGGTTTTTGCCTGCTTGGATTTAAGTTCACGAAGCTCTTCTTCAATAATATTTTTTTGCTGATGCAATGAAGTCAGCATACTGTTGAGTTTTAGTTTTTCCGTTTGCACTTTTTTCTTTGCCCGTGTAATAACATGAGGAGGAAGTCCGATTTTTTCTGCTACTTCAAACGTATAGGAACTACCGGGTTGTCCGGGTAAAAGAAGATATTTAGGCTGCAGCGTTTCAATATCAAAAAGCATGGATCCGTTTACAACACCGTTAAGTTCATCGGCCAATAATTTGATGTTTGTATAATGTGTTGTAAAAATCCCAAATGCTTTTCTTTTATTTAACTCTTCGAGGATAACCTCTGCAATAGCCCCGCCTAATTCAGGATCAGTACCGGTACCGAATTCATCAATTAATATTAGTGATCTGTTATTAGCTGTCTTTAAAAAATGGTTCATACGGATCAACCGCGAGCTGTACGTACTTAATGCATTTTCTATTGACTGACTGTCGCCAATATCGGCCAGAAAGTGATTGAAGAAACACATCTGCGATTTTTCTTCAGCGGAAATCAGCAAACCGCTTTGAAGCATAAGTTGAAGGAGTCCGACAGTTTTTAATGTAATTGACTTACCGCCGGCATTTGGTCCGCTTATAATCAATATTCTGTTTTCCGAATCAAGGTGAAGATTAAGCGGAACAACTTTTTTCCCCTGCGCTTTATTTTGCAAAAACAATAATGGATGAACAGCATTAAAAAGATTGATTACACTATTCTTATTGAGCTGAGGCAGGTTGCCATTAATTTCTATTGCAAAATATGCTTTAGCCCTGATAAAATCCATGTTTACCAGAAAAGCGTGATAGGCACTTATTAATTTAGAATGAATTCTTAACTGTTCGGTTAATTCTCTAAGCAGTCTTCTTATTTCTGTTTTCTCATCTTGTTCCAGTTCTGCTATTTCATTGTTTAATCCAACCAGTGGCTCAGGTTCAATGAAAGTAGTTTTTCCGCTGTCACTTTTTCCATGAATAAGTCCGCGGATATCTCTTTTGAATTCACTGGGCACTGCCAGAACGCGACGGTTATTATAAAAATTTTCTTCATTCTCCCTTAGCCATCCTTTCTTTTTAAAATCAGCAATGTAGGTTCTGAATTTCCTGTCGGCTTCCCTTCTCCTGGAAATGAGTTGTGAACGAATCTGACTTAGTTCCTCAGAAGCATTATCTTTTACCTGAGCATGGCTGTCAATAATGGTATTTATCAGATCAACAATTTCATCAGTAGGGTAAACTTCACTGCTCAGCAGCAATAGGTAAGGAAATGAGGATTCCCTGTCTTTGAAAAATTTAAGAATAGAATTGACAATTAGAGAGGCAGAGCGAATTAAACTGAACTGACCCTCATTCAATACGGACCCGGGAATTTGCAATAGTCCGGCTTCCGCTTCAAAATCATCAAAAAATGTATCCGGGAAATAACCCCTGTTTACCAACGTTTGTCTGTACTCTTCCGTTTGTAACAAAGCTATTTTAAGTTCTTCTCTGTCAGTAAACGGCCTTAGGTTTACAGCCCGACTATGGGAAGAAGAGCAACGGCATAAATTGGCCACCTTTTCGCATATTTGGTCGAATTCAAAAAGATGGAGTGTATCGCTGCCATTAATATTCACATTTAGAGTATTTAGACTGTTTTAGTTGACGCTTTTCAAAGGTAAAAATTAAGAAATTAAATTTCAAATATTACATTTTTATGTTGACAATGCAGGGAATAATATGCTTATTTACTTTCTGAATAATGTCGTTCAATAATCAGCTATTTTAAGATTTATGAAAAAATTAACAGGGATAATTATGCTATTATTATCCTTTCTCAACGTGAAAAGCCAGCATACAGTTAGTGGTTTAGTAACAGACAAAATAGATAAAAGCCTTTTACTGGAAGGTGTATCTGTCTATATTCCAGAATTTGAAAGAATAGATTTTACCAGAGAAGGTGGTACGTATATTCTCAGAAATGTAGGTATTGGAACTGTAGGACTTCAATTTACAAAACGTGGGTATAAAAGTGTGTTTAAGCAAATTAACACCTTTGACAGTGCAACTGTAGTAAATATTGAAATGGAACCCTTTGAAGGTCCGCTGCAGGAGGTAACGGAAATAAGTTTTTCAAAAAAGTTTCCTGACAATATTCCTTATGCAGTCCATTTATTTTCCGGCTCTCAATTACGTCGTACGGGAAATAATTCTTTTTTGACTGCACTCACTTATCAGCCCGGCTTTGATGTTTTTTCTTTCGGAGCCATAAGCAAACCAATGATACGTGGTTTGTCATTAAATCATGTTGCAATGTACCAGTCCGGATCACCTTTGCTACATAAATCGTGGAATGAATATTATACCAATGAATTAATTGAAGAAGGAACGGAAATTGTAGAATGGGTAAAAGGACCTGCATCTTTAATTTACGGTGAAAATGCCATGGGTGGAGTTTTGATTTTCAGGGATGAAAAGATGCCTTCTGCCGGAACTGTAAACGGTGATGTTAACCTTGGTTTTTTTACAAACACAGTTGGATTGAATGTTGATGCCGGTGTCAAGGGCAGCGGAAAAAAGGGAACTTTTTTTTCTCTCCGAATGGGAGGAAAATCACATGTAAGTTACATTCAGGGTGAAGGAGATAAGGTAAAGAAAAACACAGAAGAAAAGGATTTTGCCTATCACAGCGGTTTTAATATAGGTACTCTGAAAGGTATATTTGGAATAAGCAAGAAATGGGGTCAGAGCAGATTGACAGTATCATTTTTAAAATCTCAATACGAAATAGTAAAGTCGCTCGATGAAAACGACATTGCATTAATAGAAGTAAATGAAGAGCGCAAGCGCAAGATTACGGAACCATTTGATGATAATTCCCGAATTACAATATCTTCAGAGAGTAACGTTTTAATTAAGAAATCGGAATTTAAAATTACATTGTCTGGAGAGACAAATGGCAAAAACGATGCAGAAAAATATACCCATGGAAACTTCGACGTGAAATTTATAAGTAACAATTCTCGGAAATTTGGTTTTACAACAGGAACAAACATGGTAATACAAAAAATCGGGTATTATGTTGGCCAATGGGTATACACTGCTGAGCCTGACTTTAAAAAATCAGGTGGTGGTGTATACCTTTTACTCCGATACGATTTACCTAAAATTAACTTGTTGGCAGGAGGCAGGATGGATATGAGGAAGGTGAACGATCATTATGCTAATACCGTTACCGATTATAACATACCAAGCGGATCGGTTGGTATGGCATATCATCCAACAGAAGCAATTACTATTAAATTAAATGAGTCTTCCGGTTTTTCAATTCCCGATGAAATAAGCGAGGTTTCATCTATGTATGATATAAATATACAACAAGACCTTCTAAAAAAAATTACTGAGGAGAGAAATTACGAAAGCGATTTTGAATTTTTATGGAATACACCAAGTATATCACTTGGGCTAAATGCTTATTATAATATAATTGAAAACTATGCCTATCTTGGAAAGTCTCCTGATTTTGGTATTTTGTTTTCTTCAGGAAATTTTGCTCCTCTTACGTATACCCGGGACGATGCAGAAATTAATGGAGGAGAATTCTCAT
>JAYURB010000080.1:0-2024 GCA_043756425.1 Bacteroidota bacterium | reverse complement strand
CAGAGTATTACACACCGCCAACCGTTGCAAAAATTATGGCGAGGATTCTTGTTCCGAAAGAAACAAAGAATGTTTTGCTTTACGACCCGGCAGCAGGTTCAGGAAGTTTGTTGTTGAGTTTGGCTCACCAAATTGGTGAGGACAAATGCACCATTTATTCGCAGGACATTTCTCAAAAGTCGTCAGAGTTTTTACGATTGAATTTAATCCTGAACAACCTTGTGCATTCATTACACAATGTGATAAAGGGAAACACTTTGACAATTCCTTTTCATGTGAACGATGCAAAAGACGATTTGAAAAAGTTTGATTACATCGTAAGCAATCCACCTTTCAAAACTGATTTTAGCGATGACAGGGAAACGCTTGCAAGCGACATACATAAGAAAAGGTTTTTTGCCGGTGTTCCAAGTGTGCCTGCAAAGAAAAAGGAGAGCATGGCAATTTACCAGTTGTTTATTCAGCACATCATGTATTCGTTGGACACGAAAGGCAAAGCAGCCGTTGTTGTGCCGACAGGATTTTGCACAGAGAAAGCAGCAATTGGTTTAGGAATCAGAAAAAAAATAATTGACAACAATTGGTTACATGCCGTTGTGCAAATGCCACCAAATATCTTTGCTACAACTGGAACAAATGTTTCTGTTGTATTCATTGACAAAAGCAAGACCAACGACAAAGTAATTTTGGTTGATGCAAGTAAGTTGGGAACAAAAGTTAAAGACGGTAAGTGCATAAACCGGGCAAACTGACCACCCTTGACCGGTGGCAATTGACCACCTAAAATTGCTGGCAGAGTGTGTTAATTTTGATGTCATTTTTTTGTGGTAAAGCGAAGGTAATTTTTTAGTTGTTATTAATCGTTTTCTTTGTTTATATTTTTTGATTTACGTAATGACTCGCCTTGTAACTCTATTCGATGTGCGTCATGAATAATTCTGTCCATAATGGCATCTGCAATCGTCTGTTCTCCAATAATTTCATACCACTTATTCACCGGCACTTGAGATATGATGATAATCGATGATTTACCATGCCTGTCTTCTATTATTTCCATTAGTGTAGCTCTACTTTGAGCGTCCAAAGGTTGTATACCAAAATCATCTAAGATTAGCAGATGATGTCGTTCTAATTTAGCCAATTCTTTAAGATATGAGCCATCTGCTTTGGCCAATTTTAGTTTAGTAAACATTTTAGCTGTATTCTGATACATCACTCGATAACCTAAACGGCAGGCCTGATAACCTACAGCTGAAGCAATATAACTCTTGCCGCTTCCTGTGCTACCCGTAATAAGTATATGGGTTTGCTTTTGCACAAAAGAACAATCAACCAAACGCATGATTTGATTTTTTTCTAAGTTGCGTTCCCTAGAGTAGATAAGTTCTTCAACAGAGGCCTGATATCTAAACCGGGCATTGCTTATTTTTTGTTCGATATTTCTATTCTGTCTTTCATCCCACTCTGCGTCCGTTACATGGGCTATCATTTCATCAGCGGTGAAGCTTTCTTCTTTGCCTGATTCCAATGTCATTTTAAAGGCTCTATGCATGCCATTAAATTTCATTTTCTTTAATTTTTCTAATGTTTGTTCATTCATTGTATTGTGATTTATTTTTTAAATTTGATTCCTTGATTGTATTTCCCTGAGTTCTTTACCGTCCCATCAAGATAGGTTGTTCCTGCGTGTAAGCGTTTCGTACTGTTTCGGCAGAACAGCCTATCTTGATGAGACGGAAGCCCCGCGGCAGGCGCTCTAATGTGTTTTTTGTATTTCATACTGTTTATTTTTATTGATAGTATTGTTCCCCTCGTATATTATCATGGGTTGGCATCTTGCCTTCCTTGGGATCGTCTTGCTGCGCATCTAAGCCTCGCTCTAAAATGTTCTGTATCATTTTGTAATTGAAGATCTCATAACTCAAGGCACGCTGACAAGCTCGTATCAATCGCTGATTGCCTACCTTCTTGGCAAAGCTTAAGATACCTATACAGGATTTATAATTCTGTTCCGGATGTTGTTT
>JAYURB010000079.1:0-4615 GCA_043756425.1 Bacteroidota bacterium | reverse complement strand
AATCATTACGAATTTTTTCACACCGAATTTTCTGGAAAGATCAGCTATGATTTTTGTTCCTTCTACATTGGTAAGAATTGCTTCTGAAGGATTATTTTCAATGACAGGAACATGTTTGTATGCTGCAGCATGAAATACAACATCAGGATGAAATGCTTCAAAAACCCTTTCCATGCGATCAGCCTGTCGTATGTCGCCTAAAACAGTCTCCAGATTTTTCCATTTGAACTTTTCATTCAATTCAAGTTCTAAATCGTATAATGCAGATTCAGCCTGGTCGACAACAACAAGTTTCTTAGGATGAAAGGGGATTACCTGTCGGACAATTTCACTTCCTATGGATCCTGCGCCGCCAGTGATTAAAATGATTTTCCCTGTCAACTCCTTTCTGATCAGATCAGCATCAAGTTTTATCGGCTCTCTTTCCAGTAAATCTTCAATTTTTACATTCTTGATTTGTTTGAAACTAAGTTCGCCATTGATCCAGCTGTTTACGGGAGGTACGTTTAATATGCGAACATCATACGAAAGACATTTTTCAATGATAGATTGTTTTTCAGAAGCATTTATATTCTGAATACTGAGGATCATATCGTAAACTTGATTGGCGCGAAGGAGATCTTCCAATTCGGAAGAGTGATAAATTCTTACTCCTTCAACTGTCTTACCCTTTTTTGCCGAATCGTCGTCTATAAAAGCAATAACTTTAAAACGTAAGCCCGCATCTCTTTCCAAAGCACGTTTAGTAATTAGTCCGGATTCACCGGCACCGTAAATTATTATTTCCTGCTTGTCTCTCGATGGATTTTTCAACTCCTGATAAATTGATTTTACGAGTATGCGAAAAGCGGAAAGGGTAAATACAGAAGTAAAATAATCAATAATAATGATTGAAAACGGTACCAGATAAATCCCGGAAAACCAATACATAATAGGGTTTGCAAGAGCAAGAGCCATACTGCCTCCGGTTATGGTATAAAATACCCTTAATGCATCTTTTGTACTTGTATAGCGTATAATCCCCTGATAAATTTTGGTGATAAAAAAGCTTCCTATCCTGACAATTATTAATGCAGGAATTGCGATCTTCCAATACTTAATTTCTGATTCAGGAACGCGAAAATTAAAACGGACTTGATAAGCAAGCATGACAGAAAAAAAGCATATGGTCAGATCAATCATAAAAATGATCCAACGTGGGGTGCTGCGTTCTGAAAATTTAAGGGCCATTATTGAGTACTAAAGTCCCAAATATAATTGAAATTCACACATATAAATTTCTATAATTGCTAATTTGAATTTTTATATTTGCGGTTTATGCCTAAATTATGAGGAATTTTGAATGAGAATTCTCTTCATTTGTCCATACCCAACGGGTGAGGCTGCCAGTCAACGTTTTCGTTTTGAACAATATTTCAGAGTTCTAAAGGAACAGCGGCATTCATACAATACTTCTGCCTTTTTAAGCAGAAAAGCCTGGAAAATTGTATATAAACCCGGACACCTTTTCCTTAAGGTATTAGCTTTATTGTCAGGGTATTTGAGAAGATTTTTTGATCTTTTCAGGATATTATTTTACGATGCTGTTTTTATTCACCGGGAAGCGTCCCCGTTTGGAGTTCCGTGGTTTGAATGGATCATTACAAAGGTTTTTAGAAAATATACCATATACGATTTTGATGATGCTATATGGATTCCCAATGCCTCGGAGACCAATAGGAATCTGACTATGATGTTTAAACGTTTTGGGAATACTGCCAAAATCTGCAAATGGGTGAGTAAGGTTTCAGTGGGTAATGAATACCTGAAAGGATATGCATTAAAGTATAATAACAATGTTATTGTAAATCCAACGACTATCGATACGGATGAATATCACAATACTATTTCTGATCATAGCAATTCGAAATTTGTTATTGGCTGGACCGGTTCTCATTCAACAGTTCAATATCTGGATGAATTGTTTCTTGTCTTTAAACAGCTGGAAGCCAAATATGGTTATGAATTACATGTCATTTGTGACGTTCCTCCTAAATTCAAATTGAAGTCGTTGAAATTTGTTCGCTGGAATAAAAAAACGGAAATTGATGATCTATTAAAGTTTAATGTTGGTCTTATGCCTTTGCAGGAAGACATTTGGTCTAAAGGAAAATGCGGATTTAAAGCTCTTCAATACATGTCTTTAGGCATACCGGCACTGGTTTCAGGGGTTGGTGTAAATGCTGAAATTGTTGACAATGAAGTTAACGGCTTTGTATGCAAAACCCTTGATGACTGGTACGTTGCTTTGGAGAAATTAATTAAGGATCCGGCATTACTGAAAAAAATCAGTCAAAAAACCCGTTCAAAAATTGTCGATAATTATTCATTATCTTCCAATAAAGAGAATTTTTTGCGTTTATTTGATAAGCGAAAATAAACGATCTCACGCATAAATAACTTTAAATTTAAACATCTAATCCAATGGAAGAAGTAGAAACTATTCTTAAAAATACATCATTAACAAAAATACATCAGTCAATTGGTGCTAAAATGGTGCCTTTTGCAGGATATCTTATGCCCGTTTCCTATGAAGGAATTAATACTGAACATGAAAATGTACGAAATAAAATTGGCGTTTTTGATGTCTCACACATGGGAGAATTCATACTTAAAGGAGAGAAGGCGCTTGACCTCATTCAATGGGTTACCAGCAACGATGTTTCAAAACTGGTTGATGGCAAAGTACAATATAGTTGTTTCCCGAATGAAACAGGCGGCATTATTGACGACCTTCTGGTTTACAGAATTGACACGAAAACCTATATGCTGGTTGTAAATGCATCCAATATTTCAAAAGACTGGAACTGGTTGATGAAAAATAATAAGTGGGGTGTTGAAATGCACGACATTTCTGAGAAGACCACATTGCTTGCTGTACAGGGACCATTAGCTATAAAAGCTCTTCAGCCGCTGACGGAAATAGATCTTCAGGGAATGGAATATTATTCCTTTAAGAAAGGAAAATTTGCCGGCGTTGATAATGTTTTGATTTCTGCAACAGGGTATACCGGTGCAGGTGGTTTCGAAATTTATTTTGAGAATGAACATTCGGAAAAAATATGGACTTCAATTTTTGAATCCGGTAAACAATATGGAATTAAGCCTGCAGGTTTAGGTTGCCGCGATACATTGCGTTTGGAAATGGGTTTTTGCCTTTATGGAAATGATATTGATGATACGACATCGCCTCTTGAAGCAGGTTTGGGATGGATTACAAAGTTTACAAAAGACTTTGTAAATATGGCAGCTTTAAAAAATCAAAAAGAGATCGGTGTTAGCCGTAAGTTGGTCGGTTTTGAAATGATAGACAGAGGTATTCCCCGCCATGATTATACCGTTATTGATGCAAATGGCAATGAAATTGGTAGGGTAACATCCGGTACACAATCGCCAACCTTGCAAAAAGCAATAGGTTTAGCCTATGTCAAAACAGATTTCTCAAAGACGGATTCTGAAATTTTTATCAAAATAAGAGATAAAAGCTTGAAAGCCAAGGTAGTTAAATTGCCCTTTATTCAGGTAAAATAATATTTTCAAAGGGAAACAGAATTGGTTTGTCTTGGTTTTTTGAATAATTTGCATGTTCAATTATTGAACACATTTCATGGATTATAAATTCTCCCTTGATGCTTGCTTTTCGCCGTATTTATATCCGGTTTATAAAAATAATAACAGCATTGTAGTTATCATTGATATTTTAAGAGCAACGTCTGCCATCTGCACTGCTTTCGAGCATGGTGCAGAAAAAATAATTCCTGTAGCCACCGTTGAAGAAGCCAGAGAATGGAAGAATAAAGGTTTTATGGCAGGAGCAGAAAGAGATGCTATTACCGTTGAAGGCTTCGATTTTGGAAATTCTCCTTTTAGCTATATGGATGATTCCGTAAAAGGAAAAACAATAGTAATTACAACTACCAATGGAACACAGGCTATAGAAGTTGCCAAAGATGCATATAAGGTTGTAATTGGTTCCTTCTTAAATATTACTGCATTAAGTCACTGGCTTTGTAAGGAAAAGAAAGATGTTCTCCTTTTATGTTCAGGATGGAAAAACAAGTTCAATCTGGAAGACGCTTTATTTGCGGGAGCCATGACAGAAGCTCTTACTTCGCTAACAGAAGATTTTAAATTAGGAGATGCCTGTCTGGCTTTAAAATATCTTTATCAACAGGCAAAAACAGAACCGGCAAAATTTTTAAGTCATGCTTCTCATAAAGAGCGCCTCGCCCGCTTAAATTTAAAAAAGGATATTAAATATTGTCTTACACCGGATCAGACAACAGTCATACCCGTTTTAATGAATGGAGAATTGGTTAAACTGGAGCATGAATTTGTGAATGCAGTATGATATTTATATTTAAATATATCAACGATTAAACTTGTACTTAAACAATTTTTGCTAATGTTTTATGCATTTTACTGTTTGTGAAAAACCATTTTCCTCAACAGAAAGGAAATACATGCCATCAGCGAAATCCGGAATCATTAACTTTATTGTGTTTTGTCCTGCGGGTGTCTTTCTATTCTCTTTGTAAATACATTTTCCAAAAATGTCATACAGTGCAAAATGTGA
>JAYURB010000078.1:0-2026 GCA_043756425.1 Bacteroidota bacterium | reverse complement strand
GATTATACAATGGCTACTCAGATTCCCCGTTCTTCTTTCGGTGGTGCCGCAAATGGTGTTCTAAATAATCTTATTTCATCTGCAAATGCTAAAGGTGCTAATTTAAGTATTGGGGACGTCGTTCCTGTAAATATTAAAATAGGAGGTACTGTCAATGATCCGAAAATTGGAACTGATTTAAATAAAGTAGGTGCCAATGCAATGGAAGCTTTGAAAGAAAAAGCAAAAGAGGAATTTGAAAAAGCGAAAGCAGATGCTGAAGCAAAAGTAAGAGCTGAAGGTGAGCGCCTCAAAAATGAAGCAGCAGTAAAAATTGAGGCAGAAAAACAAAAACTTGCCGGTGAAGCAGAGAAACTCAAAAAACAAGCTGAAGCAAAAGCAAAAGCCCAAACCGATAGTCTCAAAAAAGCTGCAGAGAAAAAAGCAAAGGATCAATTAAAAAATATATTTAAAAAATAAGCGGCTGAGTGACAAAAATATTTTTAATTATAAGAATAGTACTGACTCTGGGATATACTGTTTTTGTTTTCAATGAATCTGCTGGCCAGGAAAGCAATTGTCCTAAATCAACAAATAAAAAAGCAATTCATTATTTTCAGGAAGCTACTGATGCTTTTAAGTCACGAAATTACGATGATGCAATAAAGCTTGCATCTAAGGCTCTTGACAAAGATGCAGAATTTGCAGATGTTTACCTTCTTCAGGGAAAAATTGCATCGAAAAAAAAAGAAGATAAGGAAATGGAAATAAATTATAAAAGAGTAATTGAATTATGTCCTGATTTAGATACAGAAGTCTATTTTCAACTTGGCTGGCTTTATTTCGATTTGAAAAAATGGAAAGAAGCCGAGGAGCAGTTAAAAAAATTTCTTAGCTATGATAAAATAAATGAAGATCATGGATCAAGAGCCGAACAGATGCTCGTAAAGGCTAAATTATATGCTAATCCTGTTCCTTTCAATCCTGTTCCTTTAAAGAATATTACTTCCTCCGATCCCGAATATCTGCCATACATATCTCCCGATAATGAACTCGCATTTTTTACGAGGCGTTTTGAAATGAAAGATAAAAATATGCTCACCCCTCAAAGCGTTGAAAAATTAATGATCGCTCATTTGAAATCTGATGGTACTTATGATCAGGGAAAACCTATGGAAGATCCTTTTAACAGAGGATCGAGTAATAATGAAGGAGGCGCTGCAATTACCATCGATAATAATCATCTTTTTTTTACTGTAAATACAAAAGGCAATTTTGATATTTGTACTTCAGATTTTGTGAATGGTCATTGGACAGAAATCAAAAACCTTGGACCTAATGTCAACGATCCTAAAAAATGGGATTCACAACCTTCGATTTCAGCAGATAGTAAAACACTTTACTTTTCTTCTGAAAAAGATTCTTTAACAGGTATCGATATTTACAATTCCGTAAAAGACGAAAACGGTAACTGGAAAAAAGCTGTTAAACTCGGATCGAAAATAAATACAAATGGAAATGATAAATCACCTTTCATTCATAGCGACAGTCGGACATTATATTTTTCATCCGACAGTCTTCCGGGATTAGGCGGTTATGACATATTTAAATGTCAGATGGATCCGAATGGTAATTGGACAAAACCCGTCAACTTAGGATATCCTATTAATACAGATGCCGATGAAGTTGGTTTTTTTGTAAGCACGGATGGCCACACCGGTTATTTTGCTTCTAATAAATTAAACAGAGGGGTAGGCGGTTTTGATATTTATTCCTTTGAACTTTATCCCGAAGCTCGCCCCGATAAAGTATATTTTCAAAAAGGTGATATGAATGGTCCCGAAAATAATGAAGTCGTAAATGCAACTATTGAAATAAAAGATGCAATTACTAAAAAGCTAACAAAAATTGAAGTTGATTCCGTCACCGGTGAATATGCTTTTATCACTAACTTTAAAAATGACTTATTGGTTTCTATAAAGAAAGAAGGTTTCGCTTTCGAATCTCAATATGTTTCAGCAAAAGACACGACTAATAATGTACCCAA
>JAYURB010000077.1:0-2033 GCA_043756425.1 Bacteroidota bacterium | reverse complement strand
TAGGAAGTGTAGATGCTACGTTGATTAAAACGGATAACCAGGGACAAATTATTTGGAGTTTTGCTTATGGAACTTCTGTGTATGACAATTCCGAATTTGCTTTGGAAACATTTGATCATTCAATTGTTTGTGTCGGTCGAAGTAATATTTCAACAGGCTTACCAAGTGCAGCAATTATTTTTAAAGCGGATGCTTCAGGCCATCTTCTTTGGTCAAAATCATTTGGCGGTACCAGCGACGATGACCTGGTTCAAATTATTGAAACATCTGATAGTGGTTATGCAGCTATCGGTTATTCAAAAAGCTTTTCTTCAGGTTTATCAGATATTCTTCTGATCCGAACTGATAGAAATGGGGATACACTTTTTACAAAATCTTTTGGAACAGTTGAAGACGAAACAGGATTAAGCATTATTCAATTACCTGATAATGGATTTATAGTTTCAGGCCGGCAAGTAACATTTCCAGGCCCTCAGGCAGATGGTTTACTAGTACGGATTGATCCTGCTGGGAATCTTTTATGGACGAAGCAATATGGAGGTTTACGTTGGGAAGAATTAACTGCTGTTAGACTATTGCCTGACGGTGGATACATTTTATCAGGTTCCACTTCATCATTCAATGGTGGAAACTTTGATATTCTCCTCATGAAAACCGATAGCTCTGGAAATGTACAATGGTCAAAAACTTTTGGTGGTAATTATGCAGATGCTGCTTATGATATCCATGTCAATCCCGACAATTCATATGTTTTGTCAGGATATACTGAAAGTCTTGGATATGGTCACATCCTTGGTGGCGACAGCAGTAATATTTTTTTAATGAAGACAAATACGGATGGTGATTTGCAATGGATGGAAGTTTACGGAGATGGCTTGCAGGATGAAGCATTTCGCTCTTCCAGAGCAAATGACGGGGGTTATCTCATTCCGGGTTTTACTACTAATTATCTTCTTAGCGGTACCTCCAAGATGCTTTTTATTAAAACCGATAGCCTTGGTTTAACAGGTTGCCATGAAGAAAGCGTGATACCCGATGATAGTTTAATTACTATGCCTTTTCAGTCAGTCAGTTTCATTCAATTGTCTGCTTTGGCGTCCAATACTTTTATTCTTTCCGAATCAACTATCTCACCAACCAACGATGATGCATGTCTTTTTGAGGAAGTAAAAATAAAAAATACAAAGGAAAATGAGCTTATGATTTTTCCAAATCCATTCAATGATCATATTAAAATAATTTTTGATAATAATATTCTTTCTGATCAGGAATTATTGGTACGAGACATCTGTGGTAAAATAGTTAAATCAAAAAAAGTGCATTTATCTCCTTGTTCGATGGAAACAGGAGATTTAAATGCGGGGGTATATTTTATTTCATTGAAGTCAGAGAATAAACCCGGGAATGGAATTCTTGCAATAAAATATTATTAATTAATTTTAAATTTCAGTTAAATACCTTTAAACCCTTTTCTTAATCTTTTTTACAAAAGCACCAGATGAATTCGCAATTCTGATAGTATACATATCATCGGTTAATTTTTGACCATCAATAAACTTGCAGGAATTATATCCCTGATCAGCATCTATATAAGATTTATAAATTTTCTTCCCGCTTTTATCAAACAACTCTACGGATATGTCGCCTTTTCTTTCAGTATAATAATCCATTTTGAAATATTTTTCAAATGGTTCAGGACCTACTTCTTCAATGTATAAAGAAAGATTCTCATTCTTATTATTCAATATTACTTTTTCAATGGCTATAAATGTACTTTTTTCATCTTTTGAAATTTGTCTCAAACGATAAAAAATTATTCCCTCACTTAAATCGTTATCACTGAATGAATAGTCAGAGCTTTTATCATCACTTTTTCTACTTTCAACTCGGCCAATTTCATTAAAACCTGATCCATTTTCTGATTTTTCAATACTGAAATATTCATTCTGATATTCCAAGGTTGTTGACCATTTTAGATCCAGGGATTGATGATTTTTGACAATTTTAAAATAGGCTAGCTGAACAGGAAATAG
>JAYURB010000076.1:0-2034 GCA_043756425.1 Bacteroidota bacterium | reverse complement strand
AAATGCTGCACGTACCAGTCTTTCAAAAGCGTTGAGCATATCTTTTTCTGGCGGATCAGTTATGGGGATAAGTGTTGCTGCACTTGGAATTTTAGGATTAAGCCTTCTGTTCATACTATTTCAAAAGTTATTTAATGCAGATCTTCAACTGGGAGCTCCTCTTAAAAGAGTTCTAGAAATCCTGACCGGATTTTCTCTCGGCGCAGAAAGTATTGCACTCTTCGCCCGTGTAGGCGGAGGAATATTCACAAAGGCTGCCGATGTAGGCGCTGACCTCGTCGGAAAAGTAGAAGCAGGTATTCCTGAAGATGATCCACGTAATCCTGCTGTTATTGCCGATAACGTTGGTGATAATGTAGGCGATGTTGCCGGTATGGGCGCTGATCTTTTTGGATCGTATGTCTCTACAATTCTTGCTACCATGGTATTGGGAGCTTCTGTTTCCATGAAAAGTAATTTCCAGGATGAATATTATGGAATGTCTGCTGTTCTTCTACCGCTTGTTATTGCAATTGTCGGTTTAGTATTTTCAATTGTTGGAACATGGTTTGTAAGAATAAAAGAAAACGGTAATCCACAAGCTGCTCTGAATCGCGGAAACTGGGGTGCAATCATATTTACTGCCATCGTTTCATTTTTCGTAATTCAAAAAATGCTTCCGGCTGAATTTGAAATTAAAGGTGTTACGTTTACGAATATCGCTGTATTCTATACTGTAGTCATTGGACTTATTGTAGGTGCTCTTATGAGTATTATCACAGAATACTATTGCTCTATTGGTAAAAACCCGGTAAATACCATTGCACGTCAGTCAATCTCCGGTGCTGCTACAAATATTATCAGCGGACTTAGTGTTGGTATGATTAGTACTGCTCTTCCTATTCTTGTTCTAGCAGGTGGAATTATCAGTTCGTTCGCTGTTGCCGGAATTTATGGTGTGGCAATTGCCGCTTCCGGTATGATGGCTACTACAGGTATTCAACTAGCTATTGACGCTTTCGGACCGATAGCAGATAATGCAGGCGGTATTGCAGAAATGAGTCACCTTCCAAAAGAAGTTCGTGAAAAGACAGACATACTTGATACTGTTGGAAATACCACTGCAGCAATAGGAAAAGGTTTTGCTATTGCTTCCGCTGCTCTTACTTCATTGGCTCTTTTCGCTGCCTTTAAAGAAATTACAGGATTAGAAGTAATTGACATCTCCAATGCAAAAGTTCTTGCCGGACTTTTCATCGGTGGAATGATTCCATTTTTATTTTCTGCACTTGCCATGCGTGCTGTTGGACAAGCTGCAAATTCAATGGTAGTTGAAGTTCGTCGTCAGTTCCGTGAAATCAAAGGCTTACTCGAAGGAAAAGAAGGAGTAGAACCAGATTACGATAAATGTATTCAGATATCAACATCAGCTGCTTTGCGTTTGATGTTGCTTCCCGGTATCCTTGCTATTTCAACACCGGTTATTATTGGCTTCGGTTTTGGAGAAGATGGTGCACAAGTGCTTGCTTCTGTAATGGCAGGTGTTGCTGTTACCGGAGTATTGATGGCAATTTTCCAAAGTAATGCCGGCGGTGCCTGGGACAATGCTAAAAAGAGTTTTGAAAAAGGTGTTGAAATAAACGGACAGATGTATTACAAAGGAAGCGATCCGCACAAAGCTGCTGTTACCGGTGATACAGTTGGTGATCCGTTTAAAGATACTTCAGGACCTTCTATGAATATCCTTATTAAGCTTACTGCTATTGTTTCGTTAGTGATTGCACCACTTTTACATAAACCTACACCTGCTGCTCCGGTTGTATCACCTGCTACTGAAATTGTTTCCCCTATAAATAGTAAGTAATTCATTGTAATTATTATTAGGTAGAATTAATTTTTAAATCTTCTTTTTGATCGTAGATCTGAACAATCTTCCAATCATTTAATTACAGCTTTGGATTAAGCGTTTCCAACTTTTTCTTCTTGGCCTACCTAGTAAGTTAAAATTTCCAGACTGGAAAGAACCAATTTTACTCCAAAAAAACGACTTAAAAG
>JAYURB010000075.1:0-11723 GCA_043756425.1 Bacteroidota bacterium | reverse complement strand
GCCTGCTTGTTTCAATGGTAAAAAATCCGGCTGAATCGGTAAAAATCCCCTGCTGATTTTCTATTAAATAAACAGCGGCACCGGGAATTGAAACTTCTTTACTTCCGACAATTTCCATAACACGACCACGTATCTTTTGCTGAGCAAAAGACAACATAGGAAGTGTTAAGATAATGAATACGATTAATTTTTTGAGCATTTGATTTGAAATTATAAGGTTAGGCAATATTCATAACTATCTGTCAAATAAATAGTTATTTATAAAACATAAACCATCAAATCAAAAGAGGAAGTGGCTTTAAACTATTGAGAAAAGACAAATCAGGAGATTGAAAAATCGGATAAAAATAAAATACTTCTTTCGCTTTAACTTCAATTGACAAATGTTGGGAAGTCAAAAAAGGAAGAACATTGATATTTTTCTTTACTAAAAAAGAGCTATTTATTTTTTGGTAACTGATAGAAAACGAACAGCATTTTGACTTAAAAGAAGCATTGTTTTTTACCGGTCCTTTAGCACATGATTTTTTATCCTTGCAACAATCATGGGAAGAAAAGATAGAGATGCTCTTTGACGATTCTGACAAGCATGTATGAATAGAAAGAGCCAGTCCATTGGTTGAAAAGAAAACACAAAGGGCTAAAAGGCAAATGAAAATACGATAATTAGCAGATTTCATGAGCTGCAAATTTATTGAATTTCTATGATTATTTGATGATTTAGCTTAAGGCCGATACAAGAAGAATGACCTAAAATCATTAAATAACCATTAAATAATAAAATTCAGCACTAAAAACAATATTTGTTTTCTTCCAGCAATTTTGCTGCTATTCTTCTGCGTGATTCTTTAACATTATAAGGCGCAACCTTTGTATATCGCTTAAGTCCCATGAGAAGCATGCGTTGTTCATCACCTTCAGCAAAAGAATTAATAGCGTCTTTACCCGCTTTATTCATGCGATCAGAAGCATCGCATAAAAAGGTACGAAGAATGTCGAGTTGAACACTTGAAGCTGCTTCTCCCCTCATGCCACACAATTTTGAAACACGCAGAAAGGTTGATTCAGCAATGTATAATTCGATTAGCATATCAGCTATATTCATCAAGACTTCCTGCTCTTTTGACAATTGCATCATTAGTTTTTGTACAGCAGCACCTGCAATAAGTAAAACAGCTTTTTTGAAATTTGCAATGTACTTACCTTCTGTTTCCAGAAGAACATCTGATTCGCCGCTCATATCTGGAATCTGAAGTAGTTCAGCTGCAACAGCTGTAGCAGGACCCATTAAATTCAATTCGCCTTTCATTGCTCGTTTGAGCATCATATCCACGGCAAGCATCCTGTTGATTTCATTGGTTCCTTCGAAGATTCTGTTAATGCGAGCATCGCGATAGGATCTGTCCATGGGAGCATCGGAACTGTAGCCCATGCCACCGTATATCTGAACACCTTCATCGGTAACATAGTCAAGCGCTTCGCTTCCATTTACTTTTAATATGGCAGCTTCAACGGCAAATTGCTCTACCCCTTTTAGTTTTGCTTTTCCTTCTTCCATACCGGAAGCTTTAAGGTCGTTTATGGCATCTTCCACATTCTGGCTGCAACGGTAAATGGCAGATTCACAGGCAAAAATACGAATGGCCTGTTCAGCTAATTTGTGACGTATGGCACCGTATTTACCAATTGGGCGACCGAATTGCTGTCGTTCGTTAGAATATTGAATAGAAAGAGAACTTACTCTTTTAGAAGCACCAATTGCAGCTCCAGCTAATTTAATACGGCCGAGGTTAAGTATGTTTACGGCAATCTTAAAACCATTGCCACGCTCGCTTAATAGATTTTCTATAGGAACAATGCAGTCGTTGAAAAATATCTGGCGGGTAGAGCTTCCTTTAATACCCATTTTATGTTCTTCCGGATTTAGTGTTATACCCGGGTAATTTTTTTCAACGATGAAAGCACTTAGGTTTTCATCGTTTTCAATTTTGGCAAAGACTACAAATACATCGGCAAAACCGGCATTGGTAATCCACATTTTTTGTCCGTTAATAACGTATGACTTTCCATCGGCCGATAAAACAGCTTTAGTTTTTCCGGAGTTAGCATCGGAGCCGGAACTTGGTTCTGTCAGGCAATACGCTGCTTTCCACTCCCCGTTGGATAGTTTAGGAACGTATTTATTTTTTTGAGCATCGTTGCCATAAAAAAGTATGGGAAGCGTACCAATTCCTGTATGTGCAGCATAAGCAACAGAAAAGGAATGTCCTGCGCCAAGCCATTCAGTAGCCAGCATACCTGTTGTAAAATCTTTCCCAAATCCGCCGTATTGTTCCGGAATTGAAATACCGAGCATGCCAAGAGCAGCAGCTTTATCAAGTATGGTTTGCATGAGTCCTTCTTCCTGAGAATCGATGCGATCGAGGTATGGATATACTTCCTGTTCCAGAAAATCCTTACACGATTGAGCAATCATTAATTGCTCTTCATTCCATTCTTCCGGTATGAAAACATCTTCCGGATGCGTGTCTTTTATTAAAAATTCACCGCCTTTTGTGGTACCTGATTTTACTCCTATTTCCATTTTTTGACTTTTTAGTTTATTAAATACGAGGGAAAGTGTAAAAAGTTAGGAGATTTTGGATAAAGTGATTACAGTTTTTTGGTAATGGCGGAAATTGAATTAGTGAATTTACTTTGTTAAGAAATGGAGATCAGGAAATTCATCATAGCTTAATGTGAAAACTTGTGAGGGCAAGTCGGATTACTTAACAGGATAACCAGATTCTATATAAATAGGGTCGATGTCTTCGAGACGACCATATTCGTCAAGTACGAATAACAAGGATGCCCCAGATTCTCTATCAAAAGTCACATCGTAGTAAAGAGCATCCTGGACTTTCTTATATCTCATAAGAGTATGAATTACACCAAAAATATTTACTATCTCTGTTGAATCCTTACCCACTAAGCAGTCTTTACTCTTTACAATCCCCTTAATAAAATTCGCATTGGAGGTATAGCGATTGTTCGAATATTTCCAATTGTCAACTAACTTCAATTTGATTGAATCGCAGACAGAACTTAAAGTCTTTGGTTTATTTATGATGTTATTTGTTTTAAGATCTATGTATAAGGTATCAACGTCCTCAACACCGTAATCTTTCCCGAATCCAAAAATCAAGTACAAACCCGTTTTATGGTCGAACGAACCAAAATAATAAAGAGCATTCTGTTTATTCTTATTTCTTCCCAACTTCCAATCTGTACCAAAGATTTGAGTAATCTCACTGGTATCTTTATTCAAGAAGCAAGTTTTGTTGTTGATGATAATCTTCACAAACTCCACATTCGCTAGGTAACTTGATTTATAGTACCTCCAATTTTCCTGTATGTTTAATCGGATAGAATCGCACTTAGAAATTAGTAACTTGGGGGAGTTCGAAACCTGGCACGAACTTAACCCAGTTAATAATAAGAAAATAATTACAATGAAATTCTTTATCACTGTTTTATGAATTGAGAGTATACTAATCCACGTCCGGTTCTTTAATCAAATTTCCTTATTGGCCCAAATTCAGTGTAATAAACAAAGGCCACAATACCCTTATTGATAACGAAATCTAAAGTAAAATGATATTCATAAACGTTCACATTTACTGCCGATACGACATAGTGTATCTTCCATTTACCATCTTGGTATAAGTCTGAATTTTACTTCTTACCGAATATCCTAAATAACTTAGTCGTATCCATTCCGATGAAACAATTCTGATTTGAATAAATTCTATCAAGGAATTCAAGACAGAAATAATTCCATTAAATCATCTCACGATTACAAGTTTCACTGATGAAATCCGCCCGTTTTGATGCTGAAACTTCGCAAAATAAACACCTTGTGAAATTTTACTTATGTCAAAAGTATTATTCTGTAATCGTTCAATTGCAACAATATTTCCCAAGGAATTAATGATGGTGACTGAAAGCAGATTTTCTTCAGAAGAGTTTGTTCTAACTACAGCATAATCTTTTGCCGGATTAGGGAAAATTGAAAGAGTGTTTAAGCTTCCCTTTTCGATAATTCCCGTTGGACTTTGAGGCAGGATTGTTACTGAAATCATTGCATTTGCAAGTTTCATTAAATACATGCTGTCGCAGAAGGTGCTTGTGCAACCTGTTGAATCGGTAAGGGACAAACAAATGGTATATGTTCCTGCAGATGCATAGGTATGTGTTGGGTAGGCTGCAGTATCACTGCTTCCATCGCCCCAACTCCAGACATATGTTACAGGATGCAATGAGGTTGAAAGATTAACTCCATAATAAACATGCTGAACTGTTGAATCCGGATACAATATAAAAGCTGCATTACAAAGTCCTGAAGAAGTGCTTACGACAACATTAGTACACTGGGTGCAGCCAACTGAATCTGTAATGCAAACATTATAAATTCCGGGAGTTAGTCCTGTTAAACTAGAAGTTGTTGCACCATTACTCCACTGATAAGAATAAGGAGCGGTTCCGCCGGTAACACTAACATTTACAGTTCCGTCGCTACAAGATGAACAACTGGCATTTGTTGAAGAATTAGATATAGTAAAATTACATGAAGTACCAGCTGTTACCAAAATAGTCTTACAAATTGAATCGGCGCATGCTAAAGAATCACTTATTGATAAACAAACATTGTAATTCCCGGGGACTAGATAATAATTAGAAGGATTGGCTGAGAAACTATAATTAGTATCGCCAAAAGACCATTGGTAACTAGTGAAGAAACCGGAAATTGATGTATTCGTAAAATCAATGTTATTACCGAGGGTTTGTACCCAGCTAAAATTTGCTATACAACTTGAGGTATCAATCCTAATGGAATCGCAAGTATTACATCCATTGGCATCTGTTATACAAACAGTATACATACCAGGCAATAATCCACTAGCGTTAAAAGTAGTTTGTTGAGGTAATGTATTCCAGGTATAAATATACGGGCCGGCTCCTCCATAGACGTTGACAGAAGCACTGCCATCAGCACAAGTTCCACAAGAGCTATATGCATCCTGGTACATCTGGGTTGTCAGGGCACAAATTACGGAACCGGTAACATTAATAACCATGCAGGCAGTATCATAACAAAACGAACTGGAATCATAGGTTAACAAGCAGGCAACATACGTTGCAGGCAGGTTATAAATATGAACAGGATTTAAAGCAGACGAACCAATGGTTCCGTCGCCGAAATCCCAATCGTAACTGGTAAAAAAACCTGTTCCTGTAGATGTGTTAGTAAAAGTAATTTGATTGTTTGCTGTCTGAACAGCAGTAAAACCGGCAGTACATTGAGCAGATGCTCCTATATTAAATGTAATAAAAATTACTGACAATGAGATTAAAAAGCAAATAGCTTTTCTTAAAGTATATATTTTTTTCATTTTGGGGGAGGGTTTTAATAAATTAATTAGTAAAGTAAAGATAATAAAAAAAATAAGTTAAAGTTTACCTATAAAATTCCTATAAAATTCTATCGCTTCCATAAACTCACTGACGCCAATCCTTTCATCAGCGCCATGCATGGTATCAAGGATTTTGTCGTTCATGCAAACAGGGATAAAGCGGTATATGTTTTCTGTTACCTTTCTGAAATGACGGGAATCTGTTTGGGCAATTAAAAGGCTGGGGGCAACAATAGCATCGGGAAATATTTTTTCAATGGAGTTACGCAGCATGTTAAATCCTTCCGATTCCGCTGATGAAACCGTTGAAGCTTCTTCTATTTTACCAATTGCAGTAACTTCTACTCTATTGTCATTAATAACACTTTTCACTTTTTGTATAATGTCTTGAGAATTATCCCCGGGGAGAAGACGAAAATTAATTTTTACCTGAACGCCGGAAGGAATAGCATTTTCCTTTTCTCCGCCTTTGATAACTGTAGCAACTGCTGTGGTGCGTATCATGGCATTTGCAGAAGGAATTTTCTCATATTCATTAAAAATAATTCCTTTGAAAAGCCATTGGTTGGCGAAAAAAGCTTTAAATGGCAATTTCATTTCAGGCCCTGCATAATCCATAAAATCCTTAACGGATTGAGTCATGCGCTTTTCAAATGGATGATCGTGCAGGTTTTTAATCGCTGTTGAAATAATTTCTATGGGAGCCTCTGCCGGAGGGTGACTGGAATGTCCGCCATTACTTTTTACACTGAGCTGTAAGGTCATGTATCCCTTTTCAGAAGTAAAAACTAAAGCAACGGGTGGCTTTACAAAGGGAACCATATCGACAGCAACGAGTCCGCCTTCGTCGAGAAGAAATTCTGCCTTCACTCCTTCTTTCTCTAATGTTTCAGCAATAAAACGGGCGCCTTTTTCTCCGGAGGCTTCTTCGTCGTGTCCGAAAGCAAAATAAATATCCCGGCCCGGAACAAAATTATTTTTTAGTAATTTTTCTGTTGATTCAAAAATTGCAATTATGCTTCCTTTATCGTCGATTGCTCCACGGCCATAAATAAATTCAATATCAGCATGACCGGCGAATGGATGGTGTGTCCATTGGCTGCTGCTGTCGGCCGGAACAACGTCTAGGTGAGCATAAAAAATTGCAGGCTTATTATTTTTGTTACTCCCCTTCCAATGCAGAAGAAGACTGTGCTTGTTAATAATCCGTGATTCTAGTTTTTCAAAAGTTAACGGATAAGAATTTTCTAAAAAATTTATGAGCGAATCGAATTGCGAATAATCCGTGAGGCTATCGTTATCATAAGATATCGATTTGATTTGAATGGCTTGACGAAGATGATTAACTGCATTTGTATCAATTTGAAATTTCTTTCGATCAGCTCTTATGCCTGTTTGTTTGGATTGAAAAAGAACTGTTTTGATTGATATGATTACGAGCAGTAAAATTAAAACGAAAAGGAAAAATTTCAGGATTCTTTTCAATTGAGGGAAGATATTAGCTGTTGGATTTTAACGCAAAGGCGCAAAGAAAAGCGCAACGTTTCGCAAAGGGGGGAGTACAAATTTAGTTTAGGAATTCGAAAATGCCGGCGGCACCCTGACCGGTTCCTACGCACATTGTAACCATGCCGTATTTTAATTTTCGTCTACGCATTTCGCTGAAGAGTTGAACGGATAATTTGGCTCCACTGCAACCAAGAGGATGACCTAAAGCAATTGCTCCGCCGTTTACATTTACAATTTCAGGATTAAGTCCAAGCGTACGAATAATTGCAACGGATTGTGAAGCGAAGGCTTCGTTGAGTTCAATAAGTTGAATATCCTCTTGCTTCATTCCTGCATGTTTTAATACTTTTGGAATTGCTTCAATAGGACCAATGCCCATTACGCGGGGTTCAACACCGGCAACAGCAAAATCTACAAGACGGGCAATAGGTTTAGCGTTTAATTGTTTCATCATCCTTTCGCTGACGACTAGAACAAAAGCAGCACCGTCGCTCGTCTGGGATGAGTTTCCGGCAGTAACGGTACCCGCAGCATCGAAGACCGGTTTTAGCTTAGCCATTTTTTCCAAAGTGCTATCCATGCGCGGACCTTCGTCAGTATCAACAATAAAATCGCGGGTAGCTATTTTTTCTTTTTCATTGATATACGTCTCACTTACTTTAATAGGAACGATTTCATCTTTAAATTTCCCGTCAAGAATTGCTTTACCTGCCTTCTGATTAGATTCATATCCGAATTTATCCTGGTCTTCGCGAGAAACTTTATAATCCTTAGCAACAGCTTCAGCAGTAAGCCCCATTCCCCAATAGTAATCGGGATTTGATTTTACATATTTAAGATTTGGTACAATTTTCCATCCGCCAAAAGGAATATTTGACATACATTCAACACCGCCGGCAATAATACAATCAGCCATACCGGCGCGTATTTTTGCTGTAGCAATAGCAATGGTTTCAAGACCTGAAGCGCAATAACGGTTTACCGTCATTCCCGGAATTTTTACTGAATCAAGTCCCATAATGGAAATCAAACGACCCATATTTAAACCTTGCTCAGCTTCGGGAGTAGCATTGCCGACAATTACGTCATCGATTTGCTCCTTATCGAGTTGAGGAACTGAAGCAACAAGATGTTTAATAATTTCTGCCCCCAGATCATCCGGACGCATGGTTTTAAATTTCCCTTTAGGGGCTTTTCCAACTGCTGAACGGTAACCGGCAATGATGTATGCTTCCATGAGAATCTTTAAAGTTTAACGTTTGTCAGATTATATTTCCATAAAAAAGATAATTTGAAAGCAGACAAATATCTGAGTCATTATTTTTTTACAGGAGGAGGAATAGGTGTCGGCGCCTTAAGAGTATCTTTTTTTCCGGGTTGAACGATTACAGAACCCTTTTTATCTCCTGCTTTCTTTTCAGCAGCTTTTTTAGCTTCTTCTTCTCTTTTCTTCTGAGCATCTAAATCATCTGTATTGACACCATCTTTATAAGTTGCCTGAGAAACTACAATCCCCTTTCTATTATAGGATTTCCATACGCCATTTTTCTTTCCGAGATTATAAGTTCCTTCCTGACGGATAGAACCATCTTCGAAATAACGAGTCCATTTCCCGTCCTTCTTGCCATCCTTATACGTTCCTTCAATTTGAACCTGAGAGGAAAAAAAGTAACGGGTGTAGGCACCTTCTTTCACACCACCGAGGTATTCAGTTTCTTCCCGAACTTTATCGTAACCATAAAATTTACGTTCAACACCTTCCTTTTGGTCGTTGACAAACTCAGTTTCTAATATTTTCTCGCCGAATGTATTGTAATACATCCATTGACCTTGTTTTCTACCGATTTCATCAGTTTTGTTACGATGTTTCTCTCTTCCGGGAGCATATTTCGGTTTTTCCTCACTGCCTTGTGCATAGCTGTGAGAGGTGAAAATGGTTGACCCTGATAAGATTAAGCAGAGCCCAATAATTAATTTACTAAATTTTAATTTCTGTGTCATATTCATTCAGAATTAGTTGCGTAACGGTTTTCCTGTGGTTAAAATGCTTTGAATCCGTTCCAATGTTTTACGTTCACCGCATAAAGATAAAAAAGCTTCTCTTTCCAGATCCAGTAAATACTGTTCGGACACAAAAGTATAAGAAGAAAGCTCACCTCCGCATAAAACATAGGCAAGTTTTTGAGAAATTTTTTGATCGTGTTCAGAGATGTAATGTCCTGAAAACATAGCATTTGCACCGGCATAAAAGATTCCCATGCCACTTTTTCCCAATACTTTAATATCTTTTCTTGGATTTGGGCGGACATATCCGGCATCGGCCATCTCCAAAACGGCTCTTTTTGCTTCGGTAATTCTTCGGCTTGAATTCATTACAATTTCGTCGTGATTTGTTCGAAGTATTTTAAGATCAAAGGCTTCTGAAGCAGAAGTAGATACCTTTGCCATTGCAATATTCAAAAAATATTCTTTCAAAACGTGTTCATCAATCGTTCCCTCTGTATAAGCATCACTGGCTCTTAAAGCGAATTCTTTACTGCCTCCCCCTCCCGGAATTAAACCAACGGCAAATTCTACCATACCAATGTAGGTTTCGGCTGAAGCAATAACTTTATCGGCATGTAAAGACATTTCACAACCCCCACCCAGAGCAAGAGCATGAGGGGCAATAACGACAGGGATGCTGCTGAATCTTACACGCATATTCATATTTTGGAAAGCTCTGATTGCTCCATCAATTTCATCGAATTCCTGATCGGAAGCAAACATAAAAATTAATGCAAGATTTGCCCCGGCTGAAAAATTTTGTCCTTCGTTTGCAATGGTTAATCCTCTAAAATCCTTTTCTGCCATATTAATTGCAGTATTTACCCCTTCAATTATCTCGCCACCAATAGTATTCATTTTAGAATGGAATTCAAGATTCAGTACTCCATCGCCAATATCGATTATGCTGCACCCTGCATTTTTCCATAAAGTATTTTCTCTATGAGAATCCAGTAAAAGAAATTGATCGGATCCGGGAAATAAAGAGTAATCCCCTTTCTCAATAGAATAAAAGTATTTTTTTTCCTTTTTAAGCTGATAAAATGTTGAGTTTCCTTTTGCAAGAAAGTCATAAACCCATTGAGCAGGTTTTACATTCAGACTTTCCATTTGTTTAACAGTATCTGCAATTCCGAGAGTTTCCCAAATTTCAAAGGGTCCTGTTTCCCATCCAAAGCCAGCACAAATAGCTTCATCGATCCTATAAAAATCGTCGGCGATTTCAGGAAGGCGGTGCGATACATACATAAAAAGCGAGCAAAGAGAAGTATTGTAAAACTCCCCTGCCCTGTCCTTTGCATTGAACAAAATTTTAATTCTGTCCTTTACATTCTCAATATTTTTTACAACGTCAAGAGAAGCAAATTTCGTTTTCGATTTTGGTTTATATTCGAATGAATTTAAATCAAGAGTAAGGATTTCACTTTTTCCACCTGAAGATTTCACTTTTTTATAGAAACCCTGATTCGTTTTATCGCCCAGCCATTTATTATCGATCATCTTTTGAAAAAATGCGGGAAGCAGAAATGTGTCTTTGGATTCATCAGAAGGACAGCGTTCGTAAACGTCTTTGGCAACTTTTACAAGGGTATCTAAACCCACCAGATCAGAAGTTCGGAAAGTAGCTGACTTAGGTCTTCCAATTAAGGGACCTGTAAGTTTATCGACGTCGTCGATGGTATAACCCTTCTTTTCGACCAAATGAAGCAGCGACATAATTGAAAAAACCCCAACTCTGTTTGCAATAAAAGCAGGAGTATCTTTGCACTTTACGGTTGACTTTCCAAGATACAAATCCCCAAAGTTCATAAGGAAATCGATCACTTCCGGTGCAGTATCATGTCCGGGAATTATTTCGAGAAGCCGAAGATACCTGGGTGGATTAAAAAAATGAGTGCCGCAGAAATGCTTACGGAAATCTTCGCTTCTGTTTTCGGCCATGAGATGAATAGGAATTCCGGAGGTATTGGAAGTAATTAAAGTTCCTTTGGTACGGAAATTTTCGACCTTTTCAAAAAGACTTTTTTTGATATCGATATTTTCAATGACGACTTCAATTATCCAATCGCAGGAAACAATATCTTTAAGGTTATCATCAAAATTACCGGTAGTAATGCGATTGGCATAATTGTTTTTATATAAAGGCGATGGTTTTGACTTTATGGCCAGTTGCAGTGCAGAATTTACAATCCTGTTTTTGACAATAGGAGAATCGAGACTAAATTTCTTTGTGGTTTCCTCTTCTGTTAATTCTTTTGGAGCAATATCCAAAAGAAGAACATTAATACCAATATTTGCAAAATGACAGGCAATACGGCTTCCCATTATACCGCTGCCCAAAACTCCCACATTCCTGATTATTCTTTTCATAATTTTTTTAGATCAAAATCCGTTTACCAAGGCCTAGGTCGTATAAATTTCTTTGATTTGGGATTGATATTTTTCAATAATAATTTTTCTTCGAAGTTTAAGTGTAGCGGTTAATTCTCCATTTGCTGTGGTCCATTCATTTTCCAAAAGCGAAAATTTTTTCACCTGTTCAGCATTTCCAAAGAACACATTGTATTTATCGATTTCCTGCTGTATGGCTAATAGCACTGATTCATTTTTGATCATTTCGGATTTGGAATTAACGGAAACACCATTGTTACTGCACCAACGTACGAGGTTGTCAAAATTAGGAACAATTAATGCAGCGGGGAACTTTTGATTTTC
>JAYURB010000074.1:0-2037 GCA_043756425.1 Bacteroidota bacterium | reverse complement strand
CAGGCTTACCCAATAACCCCAATTATGATTTACCTGCAGCCGGAGGGACTTTATGTGATACCCTGGGTTTGCCAAATTCAGTAAGTGAAATTAATAATCCAATAGACTTTTCAGTATTTCCAAATCCTGCAGGAGAAAAATTAACATGTCTATTTACCTGCTCAAATAAAGACAGGTTGGTAGTGAAAATTAATGACCTCACTGGAAGAGTGGTTATAGAACAAGAGCTTGTGACAAATACAATAAATGTTCAATCTCTTCCTAATGGTATTTATGTATTAAACCTGTTTAAAAACAGTCAGTATTATGCAACTGAAAAAATTTCAATACTTAAGTAGTCTTATAAAAAAATTGTATAAGTAGATTCGAGCAAAGAATATAAATTCTTTGCGCTCTCTGTTCAGACCTTTGAGCCCTTTGTGGTTAAACATCGACGATTAAGTATCTCATTACCCTTTCAACAAGTTTCCGAAATTGAAAAAAGCACCATTGATATTTATGGTCGCATTGAGACTTTCCCAATATTATTTTCCATCAAACTAATATCCGCTGATTCAATAAAAGCATCGCCGGTTAAATCAAATGCAGAATAGCCCGTTTCGAAAAGACCGGCATGTAATAAAGCCAATGAGAAATCAATAGTATCAATGGCGCCATTTTGATTTACATCACCGCTGAAAAGTGCAAAATTACCGTCACCCAGATCATGCAGATTGTTTCCAAAAGCTTTGTTCGAGGCATCTGTAAAAGAATAATTCACTAAAGATGAACCAAAATGCATGGCTGCAGCGCTCCAGGTATTAATGGTGTTTCGTTGATGAATAGAAATTAAATAATCCATCCCTGAAACAGTAGATGGAAAGTTGAAAAAGCCATAGCCGTCAACATCAATAGTATTTTTAGAATGGAATTCGACACCAAAAGGAAAAGCCGGGTTTCGCAATTCCACATCAATTGTATCGCACAGGGCGGGGTAGTTAATAGGATCGACAACAGCAATCATTGTGTTATTGCCTCTATAATATCCTTCTATAAAAATTCTTATTTGGAGGGTTACAGTGCATCCTTCATCAATACTTCCATTGCAATTGTCGTCGATTCCGTTATTGCATATCTCAGGCAGGGTATTGTGAAAAATACCGGTAATTGAGTCACAGCCATCCAATGTGCAAATATTGTTGTCATCGGGATTAACAAGTACATGACTGATTGTGCCGATTAAAGAATCGCAGAAATCATTTGTGCAGGCATTGCCATCATCACTGTTAGTCATAGAGTGAGTTATAATACCTGTTGCAGTATTGCAGGCATCCAAGGTACAAGCATCATTGTCGTCAATAATTTTAACTTCATGAGTAACGCTGCCTGATAATGTGTTACAGGCATCAACGGTGCAGGCATTGCCGTCATCGGCAATTATTTGTGTATGGGTAATAGAACCCGTTGTTGTATCACAAGCGTCCATAGTACAGGCATTGCTGTCGTCACTAGAAATTGACGCATGTGAAATACTGCCGTTAGTATTATTGCAAATATCTACTGTACATGCGTTACCATCATCAACAATTATATCTGTATGAGTGATTATCCCTGTTAAAGTATTGCAGGCATCATCAGTACAAGCATTGCCATCATCTATAGGTATTGCCGTATACGTAATAGTTCCGGATGAAGTATTGCAGGCATCGATTGTGCAGGAATTACCGTCGCTAATATTTATTGCAGTATGTGTGATAGCACCTGTGGAAGTATTGCAGGCATCGGTGGTACAGCCATCTCCGTCATCGACACTTACGGCTATATGTGTGATTGTTCCTGTGGAAGTATTGCAGCCATCGGCAGTACAAGCATTGCCATCGTCAACACTAATTGTAGTATGGGTAAAAACTCCCGTAGATGTAGCACAAGCATCCGTTGTACAGGAATTACCGTCGCTAATATTTATTGCTGTATGCGTGATAGCACCTGTGGAAGTATTGCAGGCATCGGTGGTACAACCATCTCCGTCATCGACACTTACGGCTATATGTGTGATTG
>JAYURB010000073.1:0-4658 GCA_043756425.1 Bacteroidota bacterium | reverse complement strand
CCGCTGGGATCAATTGGGCCTTTCATTATAAAAGGATCTTTAACGGTTGCCGGAGCATATGATAAAATAGAGTGTTTTAAATGCTGCCCTGACTGCTCTGTTAAACCATGGGGTAAAGAATCTCTGTCAATCAGTTTAACATTTCATGCTACAGCTACAGCAACAGTTTTAGCAGCGGAAGTTAAGCTATACGGCGACTTAACGGCCAAGGGTGAAGGATCGGAAGAGTATGATTTATGTATTGCTCCAAAGAAAATATTATGTATTGAATTGAGTGCTACACTCACTGTTGGAGTAGTTTTTACCGGAGGCAGAAAAGGTATTGTATCCGTTTATGTAGGTGGCGAATTAACCGGATCATGCAGCATTAAATTCTGCTTTGGAGAAGGCGGTACTTCGGCCGGAACCCCCTCCTGCTCCCTTGGAGGAAGAATTTACGCAGGCATTGATGGCTTTTTGGGTAAATCAGAAATAGATCTCTGGAAATGGTCAGCATCTACAGATTAAATAGATTTTAGAAATTAAATATAAGAGCTTAAAAAATGAAAAAGCAAACTATAAAATCCGGAAGAGATAAAATAATTTTTATTATTAATCGCTGGGGAGTAATTCTATTTTTACTTACAGTATTTATTTTTAACTCCAATTTTGCTGTGGCTCAGAGCCCGAACCCTTGCTATTCATGTCAGCCCAATATCGGTGCAACAACTGAATCGGGATATATAAATCCTGAACTCGACAAAAAATTTCCTTCCCCAATAATAATTCCACCTGATGATACACTGGTTAATCCCAATATGCAGCAATGCCGGGCAGTAGTTGCACTCGATACACCCGGAGTTGCTCAACCTTCCTTTTGTCCTATTCCAATTAAGACTATCACAAATAATGCGCCTCCTTATTATTCAGTAGGCACTACAGTGGTTCAATGGAAGTTTACTAATATCTATAAGAAATCTACTGTGGTCAATCAGAATGTAATTGTTGTAAATAATTTACTTGCCAATATCAATTCTACAAATCCTGCTTGCTATGGTTTAAATAATGGAAGCTCGACTATAATTCCATCGGGAGGTACGCAGCCTTATTCATATTTGTGGAGTAATGGACAGACCAGTCAAAATGCCAACGGACTGGCAAGTGGCTCTTACAATGTAACTGTTACTGATAACAATGGTTGTGTAGCAAGCCAAAGCATAACACTTACTGAACCACCTCAGCTTATTGTTATTGCTACTGCTAATTCTAATGTCAGTACTTGCGGCGGGTCCGATGGTTCTGCCTCTGCTCAGGTTAGCGGCGGAACAAATCCAGTACAAATTTTATGGTCAAACAATCAAAGCGGTCCACTGGCGGTGAATTTACAATCGGGTACGTACACAGCAATCGCTACAGACTTGCAAGGATGTTCATCCTCTGATACAGCTCTAATAACCCAAGGGATTTCTGAAATATGCAACAATAATATAGATGATAATTGCAATGGTTTCATTGACGAAGGTTGTTCGGTAACGTTGAATTTAAAAGTGCTTTTTGAAGGATTCTATTTAAGCAATGGGATTATGAATGCGGTAATTGATCCATTGACTTATCCCAATCTATGCGATACTGTTACTGTCGAATTACATAACCCTACTTCTCCATATCAGTTAGCAGTCAATGACAAAAAAACAATAGATATAAATGGTAATGGTCAATTCAGTTTTCCCGCCTCAGTTTTTAACCAAAGTTATTACATTGTAATCAAGCACAGAAATACTTTGGAAACATGGAGCAGCAATACAGTATTATTTAATAATCCTGTTACTAATTATGATTTCAGTGTTTCAGCTAATATGGCTTATGGAAACAATCAATCGAATTTAGGTGATGGAAAATTTGCCGTTTGGAGCGGAGATATTTCAGATGCACTATTAGGATTAGGATTTCAGGATGGTATTGTTGAATCTTCAGACTACAGCGATATGGAAAGTGCTGTGTACTATACGCTGCTGGGATACAAAATCGAAGACCTGACCGGAGATGGAATTGTAGAGTCATCAGACTACGGGCTGATGGAGACCAATTTATACTATACAATAGTTTCAATGCATCCCTAAAGCATATTAGTGTCGATACTTCTTTCGCTAGGTTATAATATTGCCAAGTTCCCTAAAAACCAATAAAAACAGCACTTTCAACATGGATTACACATAATACCATTTTTGAAATTCAATACTTATTTAATATATTGCATATAGAAAAACCAGTCAATAAAAATTCACTTACATAAAACACACAACATGAAAAACAACTTCAGAATTCTTCCGGCCATTATTTTTTGTCTTTTGTTAAAAAGTAATTATGCCCAGGTACCGCAGGCAATTCCCTATCAGGCAGTCGCCCGCGACAATGCCTCAAACCTCATCATTAATCAATTGGTTTCAATTCGAATTAGCATACGCGATGCAACTGCCGGCGGAACTGTCATTTACAAAGAAACACATACTCCAACGACCAATTCACTGGGCTTATTTACAATTAATATCGGACAAGGAACTGTCGTATCAGGAACATTTTCCGGAATCGACTGGTCAACGAATAGTAAATTTATGCAGGTAGAAATGGATGCAACCGGCGGAGTTACTTATGTTGATATGGGAACGCAACAGATACTAAGTGTTGCTTATTCGCTTTATTCATCTAAAGCCGGAGGTGCTGCATCAGGAGATCTTTCAGGAAATTACCCGGCACCATCTGTTACAAAAATAAACGGCTCGCCACTTGGAACAACGATTGGTGCAAGTACCGGACAGGTTATTAAATGGAATGGTATAGCCTGGGCTTCGGGAAGCGATAACAATTCAGGTGGTACGGTAACGAATGTAACTGCATCGTCACCTCTTTCTTCAACAGGGGGAGTTACACCTGCTATTTCTCTTTCAGGAACTGTCCCTGTTACAAATGGTGGTTCAGGAACTGCAACTTCTTTCACAAGCGGCTCAATAATATTTGCAGGAACAAGTGGAATCTACAATCAGAATAATGCAAATTTTTTCTGGGATAATATAAACAGCCGTCTCGGTATTAGCACAACAATTCCTGCTGAAAAACTTCACGTGGCAGGTAACATACGTACTTCTTCATTAGCAGGTACGGGTTTGCGAATGGTTAAAGCAGATGCAAACGGAACATTGACACCATTAGCTGCCGGTACAGCAACACAGGTATTATTAGGAACAGGAGTTTATGGAAATGTTCCCACTAACACCTGTTGGTCATTAACTGGAAATGCAGGTACTGTTGATGGTACTAACTTTATCGGAACCACTGATAATTTTCCAATAAATTTTAGGGTTAACAATGAGAAAGCAGGAAGGATTGATACACAAACTGGTGGTGGAAACACATTTTTGGGTTATCATACAGGTAATTCGAATACATTTGGAATCAACTCTACTGGTATCGGATTTGAAGCACTTTTGTCTCTAACTACAGGCCAGGGTAATACAGCAAACGGATTTTACTCACTCCATCTAACAACTAGTGCTCTGTATAATACAGCAGTTGGATTTACTGCTTTGGCTAACAACACAATAGGAAATTTAAATACAGCTGTTGGAGCGCTTGCTCTTAATGCAAACACTGCAAGCGACAATACAGCAGTTGGATATACTTCGCTTGCAGCAAATACTACCGGAAATGCAAATACATCCATTGGGGGTACTTCACTTTCAAGCAACACCACTGGGACACAAAATAGCGCCTGTGGAGAGGAAGCACTAAAATTCAATGTAACCGGATCTTATAATACTGCATGTGGAGCTTCTTCACTTTTCAATAATACCGCGGGAAATCAAAATACTGCAATCGGTTATCAAGCACTTTCTGCAGTAACAGGATCCAGTAATATTGCTTTAGGTGAAAGTGCAGGTTTTGCTATATCAACAGGAAGTAACAATATTATTATAGGTAATCAGGGTCTTTCTGCAGATGCAAATACCATTCGAATAGGGACTACAGGCACACACACAAAAAGTTTTTTTGCAGGAATCAACGGAGTAACAGTTGCAAGCTCTGTACCTGTTTTAATAAATGCAAGTGGTCAACTCGGAACAATTCTTTCTTCCCGAAAATTTAAAAAAGATATTAAAGATATGGGAAACATCAGCGAAGATATTTATCGTTTACGTCCCGTTACATTTCATTATAAAGACGAATATGCCAATGGAGACAACACTCTTCAATACGGTTTAATTGCCGAAGAAACCGCAGCGGTAAATTCTGATTTAATTGTGAAAGACAAAGACGGAGTTATTAATACTGTCCGTTATCAATTGTTAACTCCATTAATGCTTAACGAATTACTAAAAGAGCATGCACTTAATCTTGAACAAAATGAAACAATTGCCTCACTGCAGTCAGAACTTCGAAAAATAAAAGAAGAAAATTTGCTCCTAAAGAAAAATAACTCCTCCATACTAACTGATGTTGAAAAAATAAAAGCACAATTAGGTATTGGGGTTAAAGCGGAAAAATGATCCTTTGAAAACACTGTAACCTTGTCAGGTTTATATCAGTTGAATGATCCTCAATTTCTATTAGCAGAATTATCAAAACACTTTTCTTTATTTAACAATCCGCTGTTGTACATTTTCAATCGATGTGTTAAATTAATA
>JAYURB010000072.1:0-2041 GCA_043756425.1 Bacteroidota bacterium | reverse complement strand
GTTTCTTTTTAGTTGCCATGAGGTAATTTATTATTCAAGTTAAAGGTTTACAGTACAATATTAGAAGGCATTTATCAAAATTACAATATCCATTTTATTACAACCAAATATAATTGAATATTTTTTTTCTTTTTTTCAAATTCCTCAGCAAGTATAAGCATGATGGATGAACATTAATAATATTATTAATGTCTGGAGATAAATTTTTTCTGTTCTAAAATGTTCAATGATCTAAGAGAATATTTTATGCGTAATCTTTATAAATATCTGTATATCAATTATTTGCATTTAAGTTCGGCCATTATTATTATCAATTCATCTTTCGTTTTTAACAGTAAGGGGGATGCTAAAGGAAGAACATTGGAATTCCCGGAGGTGAATTCGTTCACTTAATCTTAGTTATAAACATAAACTATATTGTTTCCGTCGTAATCTGTATTGTATTCTTTCATGGAAATAGTGGCCGGACCGTTTAGAATGGTTCCATAGCCCAGGTTAAAACGGCTTCCGCAATGGTAATCTACAAGAGCAACACCGCTGGAGTCGACTTGCAAGATTGCTCCGCTTGCAGAGGGATCGTAAGGGCATGCAAGGTCGAAAGCAACAAATTCCGATTGTGATCTTCTGTAGACTATAATACCTCTATAGCCACCTGATACTTTAACATAATTCCCTATACTGTTTAAAGCGGAATTTGAGGGTAAATTCAGGTAAACATTGACACTAACAGATACATTGGGAATTTGATCTGCCTGTTTATCCTTTTTACAGGATAAGAAAACTATAAAAAGCATGAAAAATACTCTTTGTTTATTTTTATAAATCATTTGCAAAGGTTGATTAATTAGAATTTTGATAAGTATATTTGTTCAGATCAAAATAACTGTAAATATGAAACGTTTAATTTATGTCTTGATTGTTTTTGCTTTTATTTCCTGTAAAAGTAATGAAAACAAAAATGCAGAAGGTACATCTTCGGGTACATCTTCGGGTACATCTTCGGATACAACGCATTCAAAGGCAGCGAAAACTGAGTATACCTGTCCGATGCATCCGGAAATCGTCAGCGATACAGCAGGACAATGCCCTAAATGCGGCATGGATCTGGAAGTTAAGAGCTAAAGATTATGAATGAAATATTGAAAAAAAAGCGTTGGTTAAAAGGAATTCTAACCCTGACATTTCTATTGCTGGCTATAGCCGTAATTGGCCAGGATATCGATGCCCGCTCTCCTCGATCAGCACCCGGTTCATCTCAGCAGCGTAAAGCGGATAAGAAAAAGGAGAAATTGCATAAGAAGATTGAGAAGGGAAATGAAAGAGGGCGTAAACGTCAGCTGAAGATTCAGACTAAAAATACACAAAAGATGATGCGTAAAAGCAGGAAAAAAGCTAAGCATTTTAATGATAATTAATGATCATTTTTCAGACTTAGAAGCATCTTCGATTAATTAATCCGGTTGTCCGTTCACTATGCTTGTCCGAAACTTTTTACATTTTTTTTCTAATTAGTTTTTTCACATGGATCGGCTATAAATCCTATACCTTGCTTGCTTAGTCAACTAAAGGGAGCAAATAAGCTTTTTTCAATTTAACATCTGACCCTCGGAAAGCCGGCTGCCCGACGTTCGTTTTTTTTACACCGGTAACATTTAAATTTTTCTAATATTCATTTTAGAATGATTCTATTGAGCGTTGTCGAGGACGTGTGTCAAATTAAGTTTTTACTGACAAAATATAGCTGATTTATAAATCTGCAGTTTTGTTTAGTCTGGCGTTTGTAAGAAAAAATCGAAAAAGCTTTTTTGTGTACTTTTAGGATAAGGAATGGCTTATTTATTCCAAACACATATGAGTTTGCGAAATATTTTCAAAAAGACCCTTTCAGGGTTATACCATTCACTTTCGTATTTTCAAATGAGAATGGTATAATTATTATTAGTAAAAAATAACGTTTAAATTATAGACTATTTAAATATATATGATATTAATTTATTTTATCATTTATTAGGAAATTATTTATTGGTTTTTTAAATGTGAT
>JAYURB010000071.1:0-2042 GCA_043756425.1 Bacteroidota bacterium | reverse complement strand
TGCTGGGCATGGACAAAAATTTATATGTTTTGAGAGGCGTTTGGCCTTCAGATTATATATAATTAACGGGATTTGTGTTTACTTCCGATATTCGGACGGCAAATGTAGAAAATTTTTTCAGAATTAGCGTTTTAATTCCCTCCATTGTATACTGTTCGCTCTCAAAATGCCCGATATCGGCAATTAAAATTTGCCCGTCAGCATCAAAAAACTGATGATACTTGAAATCAGAGGTTATAAATAGCTGAGCACCAGCCTGTATGGCATTTGACAGAAGGAAACTCCCAGACCCTCCACATACAGCAACTTTACTTATTTTATTTCCGGTAAAAGATGTATGGCGAATACATCCTGCTTTCATTATCCGTTTTACTTCCTTTAAGAAATCGCCTTCCGACTGACTATCAGCTAATTCACCTATCATTCCGCTACCTGCTTCCTGCCATTTATTTTCTAAGCTGTAAATATCAAAAGCTACTTCTTCATAGGGATGAGCTTCATTTAATGATTTAATAATTTCGCTCTGTCGATACCCTTCAAAAATCATTTCAATCCTGATTTCGTTTTCAACATGTCTGGTTCCTACCTCGCCGACAAAAGGATTAGTCAATTCATTACCCCTGAACATGCCTTTACCTTCAACGTTAAAGCTGCATTCATCATAGTTTCCAATGCTTCCGGCTCCGGCATGATACAATGCTGTGCGAACTTTTTCTGCATGTTCTCCAGGACAGAATGTGACAAGCTTCCTTAATGCATTTTTTTTGGGTGATAAAATTTTAAGATTTACTAATCCTAGTTTTTCGCAAATCATCTTATTCACACCTACCAATACATTATCAAGATTCGTATGTACTGCATAAATTGCAATATCATTCTTAATAGCTGTAATGATTGTCCTCTCAACATAGTTACTTCCAGTCAGTTTCTTCAATCCTGAAAAAATAATTGGATGATGAGCAATTACAAGATTGCACTTGTTTCTAATTGCATCCTGTATGACACCTTCAGTGCTATCGAGACAGACCATAACCCCTTTTACTTCCCATTCTGGATTTCCGGTTATTAATCCTGAATTGTCATACGATTCCTGAAGCGAAAGCGGAGCAATACTTTCTAGGTAATCAGTGATGTGCTTAATCTGAATCATCTAATAATTTTTAATTGATCAATACTACAAAAAATAATAATCATTTGAATTTTTGTAATTTGCCGCAATGCAGGTAATACGAAGGCTACTGCTCCCTTTTTCATTATTATACGGAGCAGTTATTTATGTAAGAAATTATCTATATGACAGTGGGAAGATGAAATCATCTACATTTTCGGTGCCTGTAATCAGTATAGGTAATATTACGACAGGAGGAACAGGGAAAACTCCACTTGTCGAATATTTAATCAGGTTATTGAAGAATGATTTCCGTATTGCTACCCTTAGCAGGGGTTATGGTCGCAAAAGTAAGGGATATATTCAGGCTCAGTTCCCAACAGACACTACTCAGATTGGTGATGAGCCGATGCAGTACTTAACTAAATTTAAAGACGTTACTGTAATTGTTTCTGAAGACAGGACGGAAGGAATCGAAAAACTAATTCATCGGGAAAATCCACCGCAGGTAATACTCATGGATGATGCCTATCAGCATAGAAAAGTTGTTCCCGGATTAAGCCTGTTGTTACTTGAATATGATACTATATTTCAAAACGATTTTTTATTACCCGCCGGGAATCTCCGCGAACCAAAATCATCTATAAATCGTGCTAACATAATTGTGATAACCAAATCACCCAACATACTTGTACCTATTGAAAGGAAACGAATATTAGAAACTATTAAACCCGGAAAAGATCAGATTGTTTTTTTCTCTTTTGTAAAGTATGGTGAGTTCAACAGAATATTTGCCGAACAGAATATGATGCAAATGGGCGCGGGATACTATCTGGAAAAACGATTTACAATCCTGCTCGTTACCGGCATAGCAAATCCTTCCGGAATGATAGAGTATCTGAGAAGAAATACTGACAAACTGGAAATTCTAATT
>JAYURB010000070.1:0-4661 GCA_043756425.1 Bacteroidota bacterium | reverse complement strand
ACAGCGCAAATGTAGTGGATCGCTTCTGGCAAATCAACAAAACGGGCGGCAGTGGTACGCTTACAGTAACATTTACGTATGCACCAGGTGAAGAACCTGCAAACGGTGAAACCGGTTTAGTTGCACAATTATATAATAGTACAATGAAAGGCTGGATTGCCCCGCTTTCATCGCAGTCAGCCAATACTACAAATAATACGGTTACAACTCCCGGTGTTTCGAATTATGGACCCTTTGCTTTATCTAAAAACACATCAACGTTGCCAATAGAATTACTGAACTTTACGGCAAAAGCAAACAATGAAAAACACGTTGATCTTAATTGGAGTGCTGCTGCGGAAATAAATAATGATTATTTTACTATTCAAAGATCTTTAGATCTCATCAATATAGAAGATCTTGAAAAAATTAATGGTGCAGGTAACAGTTCGCAGACACAGAATTATCATACAGTTGATAAAAACCCTTACAAGGGAGATTCATATTACCGTTTAAAACAAACCGATTTCGACGGAAATGTAAAGTACTACGATTGGCGCAATGTCACAATCATTGATATTGCTAATAAAAAGGATCTGATTGTCGATAAGGTTTACCCCAACCCGTTTAAAGATGAAATTAAAATTGACTATTCCATATTTAAGTCCGGAGAAGTAAGCATGCAATTAATAAATGAGACAGGTGAGCTCATTTTTAACGATAGTATTCAAGCTTTTGAAGGAAGTAATTCATATGTGTTTGCTGACGATAAAGGACTTTCTGATGGTATCTACTATTTTTTGATAGTTTTCAATAATTATAAAAAGACAATTAAGCTTATAAAGAAAAATTAACCTTAGAATAATTCCTTTTTTTACATTCTGCGAATTATTACCTTTCGCAAAAAAAAATCATGCTTTGGAGAGGTAGACAAGGAAGTTCAAATGTTGAAGACCGCAGAGGTTTGTCGACCGGCGGAGTAGTCGCCGGTGGAGGACTCGTAGGAATTGTAATTTATCTGTTAATAGCTTTTTTGGGAGGAGATCCTTCCCAATTACAGCAATTGCCTCAATTGTCTCAATCGGAAGGCCGGCAACTTTCTCCGGAAGATCAGGCTTCTGAGGATACAATGGCACAATTTGTTTCTGTTGTACTTGCGGAAACGGAAAACGTATGGGCAGATCTTCTTGGCCAAAAGGGCATTCAATATCAAAAACCAATTCTTGTTCTATTCCGTGATGAAGTTGCTTCTGCTTGCGGAAATGCAGGTGCTGCTTCCGGACCTTTTTATTGTCCGGCCGATCAAAAACTATATATAGATTTATCTTTCTATAAGGAATTAAAGGACCGCTTTCATGCCTCCGGCGACTTTGCAATGGCATACGTTATTGCCCATGAGGTTGGACACCATGTTCAAAATCTATTGGGTCTTTCTGAAAAAATGCAAAAACTGCGTCAGCAACTAACTGAAAAAGAATATAACAAATATTCCGTCCGCCTCGAATTACAAGCTGATTATTACGCCGGTGTCTGGGCACATTTTGCCGATAAAAAAGAGAATATTGTTGAAGAAGGTGATATTGCTGAAGCTATTAATGCAGCCAGCGCAGTAGGCGATGACAATATTCAAAAACAATCACAAGGGGACGTTGTTCCTGATGCATTTACCCACGGAACTTCTGAACAAAGAAAAGAATGGTTTGGACGTGGTTATAAATTCGGGGATTTAAAGAATGGGAATACTTTTGAGGATCCGATGCTATCGGATTAACGAATTATAATTTAAAAATGACCCAATCAACTCCATTAGCAGAGCGCATGCGCCCGCGTGATCTGGATCATTATATTGGTCAGGAACATTTGATTGGACAAGGTGCTATTCTCAGAAAGGCAATTGAAAATAAAAAAATCCCTTCGCTTATTTTTTGGGGACCTCCGGGTGTTGGGAAAACAACATTGGCCGGTATTATTGCTCATGATCTGAAACGACCCTTTAACGTATTAAGCGCTATTAATTCAGGGGTAAAAGACATTCGGGAAATAATTGAAAAGTCACAACGTTATTCAGGTGAGTTAAAAGAAGTACAAGGAAGTCCTGTGCTGTTCATTGATGAAATACACCGCTTCAGCAAATCGCAGCAGGATTCACTTTTAAATGCAGTAGAGCGAGGTATTGTTTCGCTTATTGGTGCAACTACTGAAAACCCATCCTTTGAAGTAATAGCTCCCCTGCTATCCCGCTGTCAGGTTTATGTTCTTAAAGAACTTAGCAAACAAGAACTGATTAAAATTATCGATCAGGCAATCCGGGAAGATGAAGTTCTGAAAAAAAGAAAAATAACTATTAAAGAAAATGAAGCCTTGCTTAGGCTTTCAGGAGGTGATGCACGTAAACTGCTGAATCTTTTAGAACTTGTAGTTAACTCCCTGGAAAATGAAAAAGAAATCATTATAACAAATGCTATCGTTCAGGAAATAGCACAGGAAAAAATTGCCCTCTACGACAAAGGCGGAGAAATGCATTATGACATTATCAGCGCTTTCATTAAATCAATGCGAGGATCCGACCCAAATGCAGCAGTATACTACCTGGCCCGGATGATTCTTGGTGGCGAAGATCCGCTTTTTATTGCCCGTAGAATGGTCATATTTGCTTCTGAAGATATTGGCAATGCCAATCCAACTGCACTTGTAATTGCCAATACCTGTTTTGATGCCTGTAATAAAATTGGTTATCCTGAATGCAGAATCATTCTCTCACAAGCTGTAGTTTACCTGGCTTCGTCCGTAAAAAGTAATGCAAGCTATATGGCTATTGAAGATGCTATTGCCCTGATTAAAAAAACAGGAGACCTTTCCGTTCCTCTGAATATTAGAAATGTCCCTACCCGACTTATGAAAGAACTTGGCTATGGTAAAAATTACGATTACGACCATGCCCATGAACAAAATTTTGCCGGACAAGAATTCCTTCCCGACGAAATTAAAGGAACAAAAATTTATGAGCCCGGGGTAAATGCCAGGGAGAATGAAATCAGGAATCATTTGCGGTCGTTGTGGAAGGAGAAGTATGGGTATTAATTTGAAAATTTGAAAATGGGAAGCATAGCAAAGGTCTGACTAATTGATTATATTTACACCCTATGTTTCGTTGCTATTTTGCATTGTGTTTACTCTTATTGGTTTCAGCTTGTAAAAAGGAAAATAAGCATCCACAATGGGATATAGAAGTATATGGGCCTTTGTTGCATGCAACTTTAGGAATGAATGAACTAGTGGGCAGTTCATCCATTGAAGCTGATTCTAATGGAGCACAGATTCTCGATTTTGACACACTTTTATCTGCTTTTAAAATTGATTCAATCTATAGAATAGCTGACACTTCTATTACTACTATTGAAATTTTTCCAGTTGGCACTTCCACCATTTTTCCTGGTACAGCTTTTGTTTCCAATAACAAGGACCTTACGCTGGGACTGGGAAATATTCAGTTGAAAGAAGCTATTATTTCAAGTGGAAAAATCAGGCTTGAAATAAAGAACACCTTAAATTCGAAAATTAATTTCATTTATACCATACCACTTGCATTAAAAAACGGACTTCCGTTTACTGCTAATGCATTCGTTGATTCCGCTTCAGCAACTAATCCGAAATTTTTCACAGGGGAATTTGACTTTTCAGGTTATACTGTAGACCTCAGAGGATCTGCCGGCAATCTGGTAAACTCTTTAACGTATAATGTTAAAGCAATTTCAAGTATACCGGGTTTCCCTTTTAATATATCCGGAGGGGATGAATTGATTAACCTCAAAACAACATTAGTAAGTATTCAACCATTATTTGTCAGAGGGTACCTCGGTCAGTCAAATACTCATGCAGTAACTACTGAGAATATTGGTATAGGGGGATTAATTAAAAACGGGTCCATATTGCTTGACAGTGTTCAAATGAATCTGGATATTATCAATTACATTGGTGCCGATGCTCAGGCTAATGTTTCTTCCCTTCGATCTATAAATAACCGGACAGGAAACACCGTAAACCTTACAGCACCTTCTTTCATCAATCATTACCTGAATATTAACAGGGCCGGTATTAACTCTACCCTGGCTGATTCACTCCAGCCTACTTTTTACGCTATTCAACTGGATCAATCAAACAGTAACATTAAAAGCATTATTGAAAACCTTCCGGATAAATTCGATTATGACCTTTCTTTGAATCTTAATCCACTGGGAAATAATTCAGGAAGTAATGATTTTGTTTTTAGTGACAAGCTGCTCGATACACGGCTGCGAATTAAAATGCCATTACGATTTGCTCTCAATCAGCTGCTGCTGGCTGATACGGTTCCATTCTCCATAAATAATGCAACTGATTTTGATGCTGTAGGTCCTCTGACATTAACTGTTCTTGCTGATAATGGCTTTCCTTTCGATATGAATATTCAATTATTTTTGCTCGATAATAGCCAATCAATCGTTGATTCTTTGTTTGTGCCAGATTTAATTGCTGCTGCACCGTACGATGCCTCCTATAGAGCTACCGGAATAAAGCGAACTGAAATTAAAATTCCTGTCGATGCAATTCGAAAACAAAGGCTATTGTCCGTTGAAAGAGTTGCTGTACGAATGAAATTTAACACTCCCGATTATCCGCAAAAAATACAGTTTTACACTAAC
>JAYURB010000069.1:0-2044 GCA_043756425.1 Bacteroidota bacterium | reverse complement strand
ACCTTTTCTCTTAATTATGTTTAAGGTAATAACATTTTTTTTGTTCAGTCGGGCAAAACTTTCCTGCTCTTTGTAACTGTCTACAACATCTGCAATATCTTTAAGGTAAATCGGACTTCCATTGATCGATTGAATAACCATATTCCCAAGCTGATTCGCATCTTTGAATTCGCCTCGAACATTTAAAGAGCGTCTTACCCCTTGAATACTTACCGTACCTCCCGGAATTGTTAAATTCTCACTTTGAACAGCCCGGGCTATGTCACCCATTGACAATCCTGCCGATTGCATTTTAAGCATATCAACATTGATTTGAATTTCTCTTTCCAATGCACCAATAAGTTCTACTTTTTTTATCTCTTTCAAGCTTTCCAGACGATCTTTGGCATCGTCGGCGTAAATTTTTAATTTATTGAGGTCGTAATCGCCGCTAATATTTACCTGCATAACAGGAATATCAGCGAAATTGATATCCATTATTTCAGGATCGTTTTTTAGGTCTTTCGGCAAGTCGGATTTAGAGCGGTCAACAGCATCTTTTACTTTTTGTTTGGCGACTTCTATGTTTACATCAGAGTTGAACTCAACAATAACGTTGCAATAATCCTGTAATGAATTACTTTTAATTCTTTTTACACCTGCAATACTTTTACACTCCTTCTCAATGGGTCTTACAATAAGATTTTCCATATCCTTGGGTGAAGTGCCCGGGTAAATTACACTGACATATATATTGGGCAAGGAAATATCAGGAAAGTTTTCTTTCGGCAGGCTTACATAAGCCAGCGCTCCTGCTATTGCAAGTATGATGGTAATTACAAACGTTGCTACCCGGTTCTCTATAACCCACGATGAAGGTTTAAATTCCTTGTGATTTTCTTCCATAATTATTAACTAATTGCTGTCTTGAAAAAATTTTAAATTATATTCCTATTTCATCTCCTTCGATGATATTCTGAAAACCATTGGTAATTACTTTATCACCGGGAACTAAGCCCTTTTTAATTTCAGTGAATCCATTGTAGGTCATACCGCTTTCTACAATTTTCCTTTTAGCAATATTTTTGTTTCCTTCTTTTCCTGCAACATAAATAAATTCTCCATCAGCAGATTTTTGAATGGCACCAATAGGGACGATGAATGCAGAGATATTGGAGTAATCAACAATTTTCATTACGCAAATCATATTGGGATGAAAATTCTTTAAGTCTTCAGAAAGTCTCACTTCTACATTGAATGTTCTGTTCATTGGATCTATACGATTTCCCGAGTAGTCAATTTTTGTTTTTACTTCTTTGTTCTGATCCGGGAAATATAAAATTACCGGTACACCTTTTTTAACCCGGTTAATAAATGATTCTGCGACTTCTCCTTTAACTTTAAGCGATGATAAATTAACCACACGAATAGCAGGAACACCGGGGGCCACGGACTGACCAATTTTTATACTTACATTATCCACCGTGCCGTTTATGGGAGATTTAATTCTTGTCATATCAAGTTGCTCCTGCAAAAGTCCCATTCTTTTTTCCATTGATTCTTTATTGGTTTTTGCCTGAAGGAATTGTACTTCGCTGCCGATCTTCTGATCCCATAAATTTTTCTGCTTGTTGTATAATTGAACTACAAGATCTAACTGGCTTTGCAATTCGGAAATACTTTGCCGGATAATCTTATCGTCAATTACAGCAAGTGTTTGTCCGGTTTTTACCACATCACCGGCTTTAACCATAACGGAAGTTACAGCGCCCATTGTTTCAGGACTTAAAAGAACATCTTCATCACCATCAACATGAGCCTGAATTTCTATATAATGATTGAATTCCTGTCCCTGAATCTCTGTAACACCAACCAGTTTTAATTTACCCTGGGCTGTGTCCTGAAGGGCAATTTCAGCCTCAAGTTTTTTGATCTTCTCTTTTAGTTCTGTTTGCTCCTTTTTGAGTTTGTCCAGCTCAGCTTTTTTATCGTTTACTTTTCCGGCACATGCAGAAAGTAGAATGATAACAGAAAAAATAAATAATTTGTTTTTCATAGAGTGATA
>JAYURB010000068.1:0-2046 GCA_043756425.1 Bacteroidota bacterium | reverse complement strand
TTATTGAAAGTAAAACCTTATTACCTTCGTAGAAAATTATAACTTGAGTTTTTATTCTTCAATAAATAATTTCATTCCTTCTACGGCCTTTGGATTGAACCAATGAATTTCTGTATCTTTTCTAAACCATGTCATTTGGCGTTTAGCGTAGTTTCTGGTGTTTTGCTTTATCAAAGAAATGGCTTCTTCAAGGGAAATTATTTTATCTAAATAGCTGAAGATTTCTTTGTACCCAACGGTTTGAAGAGCATTTTCATTTCGAAATGGTAAAAGTTGTTCCGCTTCCTGAGCAAGACCGCTTTCAATCATTTCATCTACTCTTTTGTTTATTCTATCGTATAATTCCGAGCGGTCAATCTTTAAACCAATTTTTTTAATAATAAAATTTCTTTCTTTTTTTTTATTGGTTCTTAATTCTGAAATTTTTCTTCCTGTTGTCATCCATATTTCAAGGGCCCGGATAAGGCGATGGGGATTATTTATATCTGATTGATAATAATATTCCGGGTCGACTTCTTTAAGTTTTAGCTGAAGAGGTTCAATTCCCTCCGTGTTTAGCTGATTAGTTAATTCAATGCGAAATTTTTTTGTGCTTTCAGGAAGATCATCTATTCCTGAGCAAATGGCATTTATGTATAGTCCACTGCCGCCTGTAAGGAAAATCACGTCGTGTTTTTTAAAAAGTACTTCAATCAATTTCAGGGAATCCTCTTCGTATTTTCCAATATTATAATTATCGGTTATATTGAGAGAATCGATAAAGTGATGCTTAATAGTTTTTAATTCAGTAACAGTTGGCTTAGCCGTTCCAATATTCATTTTCCGGTAAAACTGTCTTGAGTCTGCACTGATGATTTCGCTATTGTAAAATCGTGCAAGTTGAAGCGAAAGAGACGTTTTTCCGGAAGCAGTCGGTCCTGTTATAACAATGAGTTTTTTCAATATTTAAAAATCATCCTTATCGGATTCTTCTATGTCGTCCATAGAATCTTCATCTGCAGTTTCAAAATCATCGCCGGGAGTTTCATCGGAATCTAAGGCAAGTATACCACCTTTATCTTCTCCTTCAGGCAAATCAACATCAGCAATTACTAAATCATCAGTTTCTTCTGTTTCTGATTCTTCATCCAATAAATCATCAGCAAGGAGGTCGAAATCTTCCGGCACGGGCAGGGGAGCAATAGTATCTGTCTGGTATTGTTTAGGAGCATCGCCTACAGATTTTATACATCTCGGATACGAGGCTCCTTTATCTTCTTCCTTGTTTATTTTTATTAATTCAACATGGAAAATCCATGGAGTTGTGGGGTCAAAAAAGTAAAATAGCTTTTGGTGTGGGTCTGAGATAAAATCGCAGATCTTGGCTTTCTTCAGATGTAAGCTTTTTTCATCACCTGCTTCTGCAGGGGTGCTGGTAGCAATCTCTTTACCTTTTTTCCATACGTCGTCACTAAAATAAAATGTAGCAGTTTTTGAAGCGTCGAATCCAATAGCTGTATGAATTGCATAGTGAAGGTCTTCAAAAGTCTGCGTTGACCGTATTTCAATATCTTTGGAGACATCATCATAATCTTCAAAGGATACTTTGAATTTGTAGGTTACCATATAATTTTACTTAGTTTCTCAAAAGTAGAAAGAAAATCTTTTTTAATTACATGCAGGTAAAAAAAAAGTCAACGATTAATTTTGACTTTTTCCTTTAGACCTAGACCTGTTCCAACCTTTATCATAAACTCATAGGCCTGATCAAATTCATTTTTAATCTCTCCTTCAAGAATGGCTTCCCGAATGGCATTTTTAATAATGCCAACTTCTTTTCCCGGTCCTAAATCAAAGGTCTTCATAATATGTTCGCCGGTCACAGGAGGCTGCCAGTTTCTAATTTTATCTTTCGCTTCTACTTCCCGTAATTTATTCTGAACGGTTTCAAAATTATCTTTGTATTTTTTTATTTTATATTCATTTTTTGTTGTTATATCAGCATGACAAAGGATCATAAGGGCGTCAATGTCATCACCTGCATCAAAAAGCAATCTTCTAATAGCC
>JAYURB010000067.1:0-11847 GCA_043756425.1 Bacteroidota bacterium | reverse complement strand
AGGTTGCTGCATTATCAAAATAAACCAGAGGCTTACCATAAGCCTTTTGAGAAAGAATTGGAAAATCATTTCTGATTTGTTCAATTTCAGTAGCTGTAAAAGTAACCGGATGATGGAGTACCTTTTCCATTAATTTTCTGCTTTGGTGAGTTTGTAGTGAATCAAACTCTTTAACATTTCTCTGGTTTGAGTTATTGTAATTTTATCAAGTATCTCTTCAGCAAAAGCATTTGTAAGCAATGCACGAGCAGTTGTTTCACCAATTCCCCGTGAGCGGAAATAAAACATAGCTTCAGGATCTAGTTGTCCTGTTGTTGCTCCGTGACTGCATTTAACATCGTCAGCATAAATTTCAAGTTGCGGTTTTGAATTCATGGTTGCATCGTCGGATAACAGCATACTTTTATTGGATTGATAAGCATTTGTTTTTTGAGCATCCTTACGAACAAATATTTTACCGTTAAATACACCGCGTGCTTTTTCATCCAATACACCTTTGTATAATTCATTGCTGTAACAATCAGGACTTGCATGATCGACGAATGAATGGTTGTCGACATGGCTTTCACCGGAAATAACAGACAAACCATTCAGATATGCCGAACAATTTCTCTCCTGAAGTTCTATTCGCAGATTATTTCTGACCATTCCTCCGCCTGAAGTAATGGTATTTATTAAAAGTTTTGAATTTATGCGTTGGAATATACCTGTATAGTCGATATGAAAGTCATTTTTACTTTCAGCTTCGTTTTTACATATTTCCATTGAAGCGTTTTCTCCAATAAATACTTCAGAAACGGAATTACAAAAAGCCGGATTAACTGCATTAACAGAATAATAATTTTCCGAAATCTTTAAAGAGGCAGACTGTTCTGCAACATAAAGATTGCGAGGATAACAAACCGAAGGGTTTAACCGCGCATCATTAATAAAGAGAAGCTGAATAATAAATTCTGAATTAAAATTTTTGTCTGCATAAACAAAAGCTCCCTGATGAAAAAGCGCTGTATTTAAAGCGACAAAGCTTTCGTTATTATCGACAGCAATTTTACCAAGATGTTTTTTTACTGAAGCATGATTAAAATTACTTTGAAGATCGCCTGCAATTAATCCTTTGGGTAATTCTGATATTTGTGAAAGTCCTTTGTTGAAAACTCCATTTTCAAAAACTAAAACAATTTGTTTGTCATCAACAGGGAGAAAGGATTTTATATCTGCAGCAGTAAGTTTGAGTTCTTTTCCGCCAGGAATAAAATTATTTTTAAATAGGCCTGATACGTCTGTATATTTCCACTCTTCATTTTTTCTTGTTGGAAAGCCAAGTTCTTCAAAACGTTTAATTGCGTTTCCTTTTATCTCAGACATTCCGGGCAAAAATGATTTTATGGCATCATTATACTGACTGATGTAACCGGCTACAGGAGTTTTTGTTATTTCATTTATTCCGCTCATCAGCTATGTGTTGTAACAGGTGTTTGTTCTTTAATCCAATCGTATCCTTTTTCTTCCAATTCGAAAGCGAGTTCTTTGGTTCCTGATTTTACAATGCGTCCGTTGTATAATACGTGAACGAAATCGGGGACGATGTAATCGAGTAATCTTTGGTAGTGTGTAATCACTACAAATGATCTTTCTTTGTTGCGAAGTGAATTAACACCGTTAGCAACAATTCTTAATGCATCAATATCCAGTCCTGAATCTGTTTCATCTAAAACGGCAAGTTCAGGTTCAAGCATGGCCATTTGAAAAATTTCATTTCTCTTTTTTTCACCACCACTGAAACCTTCATTTACCGAGCGCTGCGTCATGGCTTTGTCGATTTCCACGAGTTTCATTTTTTCTTTCATCAATAATAAAAAATCTTTTGAATCGAGTGGTGCCAGGTTTTTCGATTTACGTACTTCATTTAATGCTGTTTTCAAAAAATTCGCATTCGTAACACCCGGAATTTCTACAGGATATTGAAAAGCCAGAAACAGTCCTTTACGTGCTCTATCTTCCGGAGATAATTCAAGAATGTCTGTTCCTTTAAATAATACTTCTCCTCCAGTCACTTCATATTCTTCTCTACCTGCAAGTACTGAAGCCAATGTGCTTTTTCCTGAACCATTTGGTCCCATAATAGCATGCACTTCACCGGGTTTTATTGTAAGCGAAAGTCCTTTTAAGATTTCTTTGCCTTCAATGGAGGCTTTTAAGTTTTTTATTTCGAGTAAATTCATTTTTATTAATTATTTTCTTTCTGACTCTTCAATTCAAAAAGAATTTTTTATCATTTTTATCCAACACTACCTTCCAAAGAAATTGCAAGAAGCTTTTGTGCTTCAACAGCAAATTCCATTGGTAATTGATTAAATACTTCTTTGCAATATCCATTCACAATAAGGCCAACAGCATCTTCTGTTGATATTCCACGCTGATTGCAATAAAATATCTGATCTTCGCCAACTTTAGATGTAGTAGCTTCGTGTTCAACAATAGCTGATTTATTGCTTACTTCAAGATATGGAAAGGTATGTGCTCCGCATTTATCACCTAGCAAAAGAGAATCACATTGAGAAAAGTTGCGGGCATTTTCTGCTTTTTTGGAAATACGTACAAGTCCGCGGTAACTGTTATTACTAAACCCTCCGGAAATTCCTTTAGATATGATTGTGCTTTTTGTGTTTTTACCGAGGTGAATCATCTTTGTACCTGTATCGGCCTGCTGATAATTATTGGTAACGGCAACGCTGTAAAATTCACCAATGGAGTTATCGCCTTTTAAAATTACGCTTGGATATTTCCATGTAATAGCGGAACCGGTTTCTACCTGTGTCCAGGAAATTTTTGAGTTCTCTTCTGCACAAATGCCGCGTTTGGTAACAAAATTATAAATACCGCCTTTGCCTTCTTTGTTTCCCGGATACCAGTTTTGTACGGTAGAGTATTTTACTTGAGCATTTTTGTGCGAATATATTTCTACGACAGCAGCATGCAATTGATTTTCATCTCTCATAGGTGCAGTACATCCTTCCAGATAGCTAACATAAGCGCCTTCGTCGGCGATTATAAGTGTACGTTCAAACTGACCTGTTCCTGCAGAGTTAATGCGGAAGTAAGTAGATAGTTCCATCGGACAACGAACTCCTTTCGGAATATAGCAGAATGAGCCATCGCTGAATACAGCACTATTCAAAGCTGCATAAAAATTATCCGTAGGAGGAACAACTGAGCCTAGATATTTTTTAATGAGATCAGGATGTTCGTGAACAGCTTCACTGAATGAACAGAAAATTATTCCCAGTTCTCCAAGTGCTTCACGAAAGGTTGTCTTAACGGATACGCTGTCAATAACTGCATCGACAGCAACATTTGCTAAACGTTTTTGTTCTTCCAGTGATATTCCAAGTTTATCGAATGTCAATTTAATTTCAGGATCCAATTCATCCAAGCTATTCAAAACAACTTTTTGTTTTGGCGCAGAATAATAAATGATATTTTGAAAATCAATCTTAGGATAATGAATGTGTGCCCATGTCGGCTCTGTCATTGTAAGCCAGTGACGATATGCTTTCAGTCTCCATTCAAGAAGCCATTCCGGTTCCTTTTTCTTAAGTGAAATGAAGCGAACAATATCTTCGCTCAAACCCATGGGAGCATTATCCGATTCGAAATTGCTTACGAAGCCGTATTTGTACTCATTCTGGGAAATATCGTCTAATAATTTGAGGTCTTCGCTCATGATTTTTTATTCAAAATTGATTATATATTATTGATATTCAATCATTTAATCCTTATTTATACTCATTCTAAAGAGCAAAAAATGGAAAAAAAAATATCAGACAGAAAAGCTCTCTCCGCAGCCACAAGTTCTGGAAGCATTAGGATTTTGGAAAAGAAAGCCTTTTCCGTTAAGTCCATCGCTAAAATCCAATTCAGTACCTATTAAATAGAGGAAGCTCTTTTTATCGCAAACTATTTTAATTCCCTTATCTTCAAATACTTTGTCGTCCGGTTTTTGTACATTATCGAATTCAAGTTTGTATGTGAGGCCCGAACAGCCTCCACCTTCAACACCAACGCGAATAAAAGAATCGCCTGGTTTATGCTCTTTTTCGATTAATTCAAGGGCTTTTTCCTTTGCCCGATCTGTTACAGTAATCATTTTTAGTCCTTTCTGCTTTATTATCAGTTACAAAGGTAGTTCTTTTGGTTACTTTTTGCAAGAGGTGTTGGGGCAGAGTTAGGGGTGTTACTGATATTTTATCTCTAACGGGACTAGTTATGGCATTAATGAATTAGCGAATTAACGATCCGATAGCTATATGATCCGATAGTTATATGATCCGATAGCTATCGGATTAACTAATTTATAAAGATATTAGCGCAATGTTTGAAAATAGAAATAACCGTACTGAGTTGAGTTCATTGGGCGAATTTGCTTTGATTGATAGAATTGCTGAAGCGATTGAGTTGAAAAACCCTGACAGCATTAAGGGTATAGGTGACGATGCAGCAGTAATTGCCAATGGTGAGCTGATGACTGTTGTGACAACAGATATGCTTGTTGAAGGTGTTCATTTTGATTTGATGTTTCATCCTCTGAAGCATTTAGGGTATAAAGCTGTGTCAGTAAATGTAAGTGACATCTATGCCATGAATGCAACACCAAAGCAAATATTGGTAAGCATAGCATTGTCGAATCGGTTTTCTATAGAAGCTGTTGAAGAGTTGTATGAAGGAATTAATCTTGCCTGTGAACGATACAATGTTGATCTGGTTGGCGGAGATACAACATCGTCTACTTCGGGTTTGATACTTTCCGTTACAGCGATTGGAGTTTCTTCAAAAGATGAACTCGTCTACAGAAGCGGCGCTAAAGAAAATGATTTATTGTGTGTATCAGGAGATCTTGGCGGTGCTTATGTTGGTTTGCAATTACTGGAGAGGGAGAAGAAAATATTTTTAGATAATCCGAAGATTCAACCCGATTTAAGTTCCAATGAATACATTCTTGAAAGGCAATTAAAACCGGAAGCTAGAAAAGATATTATAGACAAATTGCGCGAAGTTGGCGTAAAGCCTACATCGATGATTGATATTTCCGATGGACTCTCCTCTGAAACACTTCATTTATGCAAACATTCAAAATTAGGTTGCACAATCTATGAAGATAAAATACCTATCGACGCACAGACCTTCGATCGTGCTCGTGAATTTAACCTGGATCCTACTGTTTGTGCTTTGAATGGCGGTGAAGATTATGAACTTTTATTTACTGTAAAACAGGAAGACTATGAAAAGCTTCGTTCGCATATAGATGTTTCAATAATCGGCCACATGACAGATGCTGCATCGGGTGTAAATTTAATTGACAAATCGGGGAATGTAGTAAAGCTTGTTGCTCAGGGATGGGATGGGTTGAAAATGGAAAACTAAACTATCTTTAAAAAATAATTTTAATGTAAAGATTTAATTTTTTGAAGTTAAACTAAAAACTATTCAACAACATTATTTTTCCGGAAACCTTTATTTCATCATTGTTGATTAGAAAATAATAAAGTCCATTTTCAATACGAGAGCAATCAATTTTAACTTCCTGTTCATTTTCATAATTCCTACTAAAAACAAGTTGACCAGTTGAATTAAACATTTCAATTTTCAGCGAAGCATATAAATGATTGAAGTGAATACTGAAATTACTTACTGCAGGATTAGGAAAAAGATGAAATACTTCTTTTTCAGTTTCCAAGATTGAAGTTGTCAGCAAACTGCAATCACTAATATAATAATCTACAAGGGTAGAATTTGTATTATTCAATTCAATATAATAATCCAGGCTGTCGACAATGCCATCGCCTGTTAAGTCCGTTATTACATAGCCTGTGTCTTGAAAATAAATTGAGTTTTCCAGATCAGCCAGATCTTGTACTTCCAAAATGCCATCGTAATAATCAATTCCTAAAGCCGCACTTGAAATTTCACCACTGGCAGCCATAGCAAATCCCAATATTACAACAGGATTCCCACTACAATTGATCGGATCAGTAAGATCAACTAACACCGGTTGTCCATTTATTAATTTAGAAGTGTTGCTATATAAATGCAATGTGTTTCTGTATTTAAGTCCTACAATAAATGATCTTCCGTTCAGTGAGGAAGGAATGGTGCATACTCCATATCCATCGGTATTGATAACAACCCTTGCACAATATTCAGTAGAATAATTAGTATCATTTAATAAAGCTATGTCTGCAGTATCACATATTAACGGGCTATTTACCGGATCAACAACAGCAACCATTTTTCCTGTTGCCGGACGATAAAATCCTTCGGCAAAACTGCGGACAGTTAATTGTGTTTGCGCATTGGAAATAAATGCATAAAATAATAAATAAATTATATAGAGTGTTGGTTTCTGAAACATGGCCAAAGATAGTAAAATCAGGCCATTTGAGCCTTCTTGTAAATAAATATTTTTTTTGAAATGTTTCTTATTGCTCATCATTTATGTCAATTATTATTGAACGTTCAGGTTTTGTGAATATAGATTATCTGTTAATGACTACTATTTTAATAAAAGAACCGACTTATATGCAATTGTTAAGCTGAATAGGAAAAATAATCTTTGACTATTTAAAAAAAACATCATTGCTATTGCTAGTAATGATGATATGTACGGCAGGGTAAGAGGGAAAACCGTACGAACTTCAGGCGCAAGCCATTTTTTTTCATACTTAAGCTTGTTTACAGGCGTTTAAAATATGCTGGACTTTTTAATAATAGGAGCCCAAAGGCAGAGTATTTATTCTCACGCGCCCAAAGGATTTGTATTGTAGGTTGTTTTCCCAACTGAAAATGAAATTAAAAAACCACTCCGTTTGTAGTATAATGATGCTATTTATTTGTCCTAATATTAATTTTTGACCGTTAATTTTCAATAATAAAAGGTGGTTATTAGATTAAAGGAACAGCGAAATCATAAATTATTGATAATAATCTTTCTTTTCCTTTGCAAAAACACATAATTGAAAAATAATTAAGAAAATAGTATTGCAAAACCGAATCCGGATTCCTTATGTCCGAAAAATTTCAAAATAAATATCGTACAGAATCCATGCGCTTACAACGCTGGGATTATGTGTGGAATGGCGGGTATTTCATTACCATTTGTACTAAAAACCGTGAACATTTCCTTGGAGAAATAATAGACACAAATCCACAATCGATGTTATTAAATGAAGCAGGTTTGCTTGCTCATAAATTCTGGGCTATAAAAACCCAATGCTAAATGATAACATCTCTCGCATTATTCGATGGTATAAGGGGATATGTACTTTTGAGATTAAAAAATTAAATCCCATTTTTAAATGGCAGTCTCTTTTCCATGACATTATAATAAGAGATGAGAGAGCCTTTAAAAATATTCAGAATTACATAGCTAAAAATCCGAAGAAATGGAAAGAGGATAAATTCAGTAAATGATGTTTAGGATTGATTGTGTAATAAAAAGTTCTTACTAATGAACATCAAAATGCAAGCGAAGTTAATACTACTTTTCACTGAGCTTTTCCTTCATTCTTTCCCATTCACCGGCTGACAAGACAGGTTTCATAATGATTTTTTTTCCTTTAATATATTGAACAATATTTTCTGCTCTCTCCTTTGATTCAGGGTGCGTGCTAATCCAATAAACCTGATTGGGAATATTTTTTTCTTCATCACCTAATCGATAGAGGAAATCAGCAAAAGGAGCAGGATCAATTTCAGCTTTTATCATATAATCAACGGAGGCAATGTCTGCTTCGCTTTCGAGTTTTCTGTCGTATGCTGATGATGATAATAGTTTAGCAAGCTGCCGAGCTGCTTCAGGACTACCTTTACCTGATGTCATGGAAACTAAAACAGAAAGTCCAACTTCTTTAAGAAGGTTTTTCATTACATGATTTTTTTCCATGTGAGCCATTTCATGTCCTAATACTCCACAAAGTTCTGCTTCGTTTTCAGAAGATTCTATCAAACCGGAAAAGACAACTATGTGTCGGTTGGGAAGTGTAAAAGCATTAATATCCTGTTTCCGCAGTAAATGCAATTTAATGGTTGATCTGTCAATGTCATTTTCTTTGCATATATGACTGACCAATGAATCTAAGGATTTATTGACGGAAGTAGATTTAATTTCTGTTTCTGTCTTGCTGAAAATTTCCCAAAAGGTATCTCCCAGTTTTTCTTCGGTAGATTTTGTAAGTTGTTCAACTTTAAAAACTGACATCCAATCGATGCGCTCCAAAGCAAACCAGAGAGAAAAAAATAAAGCGATAAAAATAAATAATTCTATAAGTAATTTTCTCATCTCAGGGCTTACAAACGATATTGGTTAAATTTCCATAAAGCCACCATTGAACATGAATTCCTTTTCGGGTTTGTATGGCTGTGTAAATGGTGGCAATGAATTCCGTCAGATTAAAAATGAAAATAGTAATCATATAAGCAATGAAATGAGTAGTGACTTTTTCATCGCTGAATATGATGGAAATTGTCCACCAAAAACCGGTGCTGTTCATTAACAACAATGAAAATTGCGAAAGCAGCGCCTGTGTGCAATGCCAGCGAACAAAGTAAGTCGATTTTCTATTAGCCAGATAAAAAATTACAGTTGCCAGCAAATTAATAATTGGCAAAGGTAATCCGGCGATCACAGCTATTAATGACATAAGGTAGCTGTTAGAAGCCTTCTCTGCTTCATGCTCTCCGGGAGTATAAACAAAGTTACCGTTTGAATTCATAGTCCTTTATAAATATTCCAAATCCAATTTGTGAGTACTAATAAAATAGCAGGAATAGCAAATCGTTTTCGCTTTAGCATCTCCTCAGCACTTTGATAAAAGCGAAAGAGTGATTCCCTATTCCGAAAATAATCGATGGCAATCCAAACAGGAGCAGATATCATAATTATCAATAGAATTATTCCAATAGGGTTATAAAACATTGCATCCTTGAAATCTCCATTTACAAATAGAATAATTGACCTTGTAGCCCCGCAGGAAGGGCAGGGCAAACCGGTGACATGTTTAATCAAACAAATACTTTTATCATTGTTTGACAAATCTGCCGAATGAAAAGAAATAACCAGCCAGCTAAATCCTGCCACGCAAGCTATCAGCAATAATATATATAGTTTTCGCTTATTCAATGTTACGGTCAGACAAGAAACGGTTGAAGTTTTATCATGTTTTTTTCTCTTGTTGCGCCCATAATCATAAACCAGTCAATAATAGCCCAAATGCCAAGACCTCCACAGGTAAGCAGTTTTCCTACACCAAGACCCGTATCACCGATTAGAAATCTGTCAATCCCCAGACTTCCGCCAAGCAAAGAAACAATAAGGCTAGTAGTTGGATCTTTAAACTGAATTGTTTGAATCATACTCCATTTGGAATCGTCAATCTGCAGCAGCCTGTCTCTTATTTGCATGACGTGGTGACTTTCGAAAAATTTACCGTTTGCCATAATAAACATATCAACTTTTTGTGCGTCCATTTTTATTTGATTTATTTTTTCCTACTCGTCAGGCTTTTCGGTCACGCCTCGTTTTTTAAAGTGTTAACTGAGCTACACTATTAAGAATATTAAGTGTACAATATTATTAATTTCTTATCAATAAAAAAGTTTTAAATTTATTTAGATTCTTTGTTTTAGGTTTAAATTAAGCCTTTATTTAAATTGATCTTATTATATTACTTTTGCCAGCTGAAAAATTGATCAAATTTTATTGTGTTAAACTTACTTCGTAAATCATACAGCGGACTTTCCCGAGAAACCTGGATTCTGGCATTGGTCACACTTGTGAACCGAAGCGGTATGATGGTATTGCCTTTTATGACATTGTACCTAACAACATACAGAAACTTTTCTGTTTCGCAAGCAGGAATTGTTGCTGCATTTTTTGGTTTAGGAAGCATGATTGGTTCTTTGAGTGGCGGTTGGCTAAGTGATCGCTTTGGGTATTTTGGTGTTCAACTTTTCAGTTTAATAATGGGTGGAATATCGTGCGTTTGCCTTGTATGGTTAAACAGTTTTGAAGCTATTTGCATTGGCATGCTAGTTACCAGTACGCTTTTAGATTTATTACGTCCTGCTATGTCGTCAGCGATTAGTTCATTCGCAAAGCCTGAGAGTATGACACGGTCCTTCTCATTAATTCGTATGGCAGTAAATCTGGGTGCAGGAATAGGTCCTGCCGTAGCCGGTATTTTGGTTGGCTATTCCTTTCGTTTAATATTTATTGGTGATGGACTTACAAGTATAGCAGCAGGAATTGTATTGTACTTTTATTTCCATGCTAAAATAAAGTCCACAACTTTTACTAAAAAAGTTCGTTCTGCTTCTGCATCTCCATTAAGAAGTCCGGTCTTTATGCTTTATATTATGCTTTGCATGTTTTATGCAATTATCTTCTTCCAGCTTTTTTGCACATTGCCTTTGTTTTACGATCAGGTACATCATCTTCCCAAAAAGGATACCGGCTATCTTTTAGCGCTTAACGGACTTATCGTTTTTATTTTTGAAATGATGCTTGTTTTCAAACTTGAAAATACTGTTCATCCGAAAAAAATTATCATTTCAGGTGTATTGCTGGGCGGATTGGGTTTGGTAATGTTAAACTTTTTCAGCTCGCCGGTTATACTAATTGTTTCCATGATCATTCTTAGTTTTTCAGAAATCTTTGCCATGCCATTTATGATGACGGTTGCTGTTTCCAAAGCAAATGAAACCAATCGCGGAGTCATTACAGGAATGTATTCAACAGCATGGTCGGCGGCATTTATACTTGCTCCAATCATTGGAACAAGAATTGTGACCCGATGGGGTTTTGATGAGCTTTGGTGGACAATGGGGGCGTTTTCTTTGATTACTTTGACCGGATTTTGGCTTGTAGTGCCGAAAATCATACCTGTAAGCAGCAGTTAATTTTTCATACTCTAAAAAAAACAATATATTTGAAACTCATTAATCACTTCATTATGTTTAGAAAAATTACAACACTGTTGGTTGTTTTTATCCTTCCACAGTTTTTAAATGCACAGAGTAATCTCGATAAGGATTCACTTGTTAAAAGTTTATTAAGTGATCAGACAACACCTGATGTTGACCAAGGGGTACAACTCATTCAAACCGGGAATTTCAGTGAAGCGAATAAATTTTTCAGTAGTGAAATTAGTAAAGATGAATCGGATCGCAAAGCGTATTTCAGAAGAGGAGTTGCAAACTGGGCTCTGAGTGATACGCTGAGTGCCTGCCGCGACTGGAGTGCTGTTTTAGCACTTGGTGATACAGAAATGTTCAACATTCTTGACGGTCATTGTCATGGAGCAATGATAATCACGGATTATACTCTTTCGTCAAAAGAATACCATAAAATATTCGGGCAAAGCAAAGGAGCAGATGCTTCAGCACAACAAAATGCAAAAACCGTTGTAGAAGTCATGCCGGCATTTCCCGGTGGGGAACAAAAATTATTTGAATATTTGTCGACTAATCTAAAACGCCCTCCCGGAAAATTACGAGGCACTGTTTATGTTAACTTTTTAATTAGTCCAAAAGGAAAAGTATTATTCCCCTATGTTTCGCGCGGTGTTGGAAATGCCTTCGATAAAGAAGCTGTGCGTTTAGTCAGAAACATGCCTGCATGGAGTCCCGGAAAACAAAAAGGTAAAGCTGTGTTTGTAAGGAGCAATTTGCCTATTCGGTTTTAATTTAAGGGTTTTTAACCCACATTGCAGCTAATATGTTCATAAGTGCCCGATTTATGGGTCATTTATTAACAACACAAAATTAAGTGATTGATGATCAGTAGTAAATTTT
>JAYURB010000066.1:0-11851 GCA_043756425.1 Bacteroidota bacterium | reverse complement strand
TAAGTTACCTTCCCGGACTTACAACGATGCTTACCTGGAATGAAGTTCCGGGAGCAGTACGATACCGTGTACAAATAAAATGGCCATACGGCAGCTGGAATGGGGCCGATATAGATTCATTTACTACAAATGACTCTATGCCTATTGTTGGTTTTATGTCGGGTATGAACCTTGACTGGCGTGTTCGAGCCGAATGCGCTGATAACTTAAGCTACTATGCAGTATCTACGTTAGCAACTCCATGTCCTACTCCTGTTTCCATATCTTATTCAGGAATTTCTTCTTCAGCAGCAACGGTAACATGGGCATCATCAGGCGCCAATTCAATTTTTGGATATGAAGTATATTATAAATTATCTACTGCTGCTTCCTGGACTTATGCCACAACCACAGCCGGTACAACCATTCTGCTTTCAAATCTGGCTGCAGGAAACAATTACCAGTGCCAAATCAGACAGCGTTGCTATAATTTCAACAGCAGTTATATACAAGGATCATTTACTACGCTATGTTCTGCTGTTCCTACATTGTTAACTGCAACAGAGGTAAAAACAAATAGTGCAAAAATTACATGGGCTGCAGTACCGGGAGCAGTTTCCTATACACTTCAGTATAAAACTTCTGCTGCCACTACATTTACTGATGTACCGGGAATAACAACTACTTCCTATACACTTTCAGGATTAGCAGCGAATACAAGTTACAATTACAGAGTTAGCACTATTTGCACAATTGGAGGTAGTCCATACACCTCAACACAAACTTTTACGACCTATTGTAATTCTTCCGGAAACAATACCAACGAATGGATTGATTACTTTAGTTTAGGTTCCTTGGCACGTGGTTCTTCCAGAGAAGTCGGAGGTTATGTACATACAGGCTTAAGTACGAATTTAGTTATAGGCTCAACAGGTAATGCCGGGCAAATCAGTGCAGGTTTCTCAGGTGCTACAAAAAAACAATTGTATGCTATTTATATCGATCTTAATCGTAATGGAAGTTTTGCAGATGTTGGCGAAAAAGTTGTAGGCACTTCCACGCTTGCTAATGGGAATATTTATAATTTCACATTGAATGTTCCGCTTGGCGCTACTCCCGGAGTTACCGGTTTGCGAGTGGTAATGCTTAGAGAAGTATCCGGCTTAACATTAAGTCCGTGCCTTACAACTTATAGAGGAGAAACGGAAGATTATTTTGTAAATCTCACCTCTCCTTCTTCATTTTCTGCAGAAGAGCCTTCTGTAATAAATGAGAAGAAAACTATGGAAGCATCGGTTATTTCAGTTTACCCTAACCCTTCGGATGGTAATTTTACACTTGAAATGAATGATGGATTTTCTGCGGGATACATTGAAATTATAAGTATGACAGGAGCAGTAATACAGGATATGCAAATTGAATCCAATGAAGCTATTCAATTGAATATTTCCGGTCAGCCTGCAGGTATTTATTTTCTTCGAATCATTGACACCATTGGAAACTCTAACACTTTTAAACTGATAAAACAATAATATTTTAGCCATATACGCCGGCACTTACAATTAATTAAAATTGGAAGTGCCGGCCTTTTTATTACAAAATTATTTTTTGATAAATTTGATAACATTTATGTAATCTAAGGATCAACCCCGGGAAAATCTTAACTTTGGCGCGACAAGATCTCTTAGATGACCATACAAACAATCAAGGAATTACTTCTGCATATTGAAATTTTCAAAGACATACCTGAGGATTTATTAAATGAATTTGCGGGCAGACTGAAAACAATTACTTTTAATCCGGATACTCCCATTATCCACAAGGGTGAAGACGGCGATTCTATGTTTGTTATTGCAAACGGAAAGGTAAAAATCCACGATGGTGAGCACGTAGTTGCTTTTATGGAAACCGGTAATTTTTTCGGTGAGTTTTCACTTCTCGATGCTGCTCCGCGATCTATGTCGGTTACGGCTGTTAGCAAATTAGACATCATTTCCATTAACCGTGAATTATTTTTTGGTTTGCTTCAAAGTCAGCCTGAAGTGGCCAAAAAGATAGTTAGTGCTCTTACTAAAAGACTCAGAGGTCAAAACGAATCCATCATCAATCAATTGAAAACACGTGAAGCCGAACTTTCAAGACTGGTTGACGAAAGAACGAAAGAGCTTCAATTAAAAAACGAAGAAATTACCATTAAGAATCGCGAGATAACTGATAATGTAAATTATGCAAGAAGAATTCAAACTGCCATTCTTCCTGACGATAAAACAATATTCAATTCATTTCCGCAATCCTTTGCACTGTATATGCCAAAAGATATTGTAAGCGGTGATTACTATTCCTTTTTCCATGACAGAGAAAGCGCTATAATCATTGCTGCAGATTGTACAGGACATGGCGTAACCGGAGCATTCTTAAGTGTTGTAGGCAATTCTCTTCTGACACAAATTGTCAACGAAAAAAAAATTACTGATCCGGGAAAGATTTTAGACTGTCTGAACGAAGAGGTCATTAAAACACTAAACCAGAGAAACAGTGATTCGACCGATGGAATGGACGTGGCCGTTTGTAAGGTCGACTTCAAAAGAAATATTTTGCAATATGCAGGTGCAAACAGACCTTTGTGGCTAATTCGGAATAATGAAATCCGGATTTGTACTCCGAATAAATTTCCTGTCGGTGGCCTGCAAATAGTGCATGAAGAAAATTTTAAAACGCATGAAGTATTTCTCGAGAAAAAAGACACTTTTTATATTTTTACCGATGGCTTTGCCGATCAATTTGGCGGTTTAGATGGTAAAAAATTAATGACGAAAAAATTTAAAGAAATATTACTTTCCATACAGCATCTTTCCATGGCTGAACAAAAAGACTTCCTGAAAAATGTATTTGAAAAATGGAAAGGCTATAATGAACAAGTGGACGATGTGCTGGTGATTGGTGTTAGTATGGAATAGCCTAAATTGAACAAATTTATTACTTTTTGGTACTTTCAAAGAACAATATATCCTAACGATTAAATACAGCTTTTAAAAAATCTACATTAATATTCACTATATCTACAAGATTAATATTAAAGAACAGTTTACTTTTACATCTAATTTAATAAAAAATAATGAAAAAATTAATTTTATTGGCGGTGTTATTCATCGTTATAGTTTCGGTATCCTGTAAAAAGGATAATGTTGATGATGCAGAGGTTTCAGTTTTTCTTCAGGATGCTCCTGCCTTAAGCTATGATAAAATTAAGATTGAATTGAAAGGCGTTTCTATTTATTCACAAACAGCAGGTTCCTGGGTTTCACTTAATGTAACAAATGGAGTTTTTGATCTTCTAACTTTAAATAGTACTAATCAGGCTTTTCTAGGTAAAATCAAGTTAGTAGGTGGAAATATTTCTCAGCTTCAACTAAGCATAGGCAATCAGAATACAGTAACTGTCGGCGGAATCAATTACCCATTAGTCCTTGATTCAACAGATTTTGATAAATTAAAAGTGAAAATTGATAACAATATCAATGGCGGGGGTTCTTATAAACTCACCATTGATTTTAAAGCACAGGAATCAATAGATAACAGCGGAAATATATATAAGCTGAAAGCTTCGTTGAAGATTACGGTTAAAGAAATATAAAATAATTTTGGTTTGCCTAATAACTTTTGACAATAAAATTTTTAAACATCTCTAATAAATAATTTTTTTCTTACATACATTCACTCCATCACTGACAGAAAGAATATAAATTCCTTTTGGAAGAAAAGAAACATCCAGAGTAAAAAAATGAATTCCCTGATCGACAAAGCCTGACTTGCTTTTATAAATCTTACCAAGTACATTCGTAAAAGTGTATGTAATAGGTTTTTTGTATTTACTTTCCAGATAGAATGAAACGGTTTGCTGTTGATAATCTGCTGTTGCTTGTAAAATAATTAAATCATTGCTGTTGATTTTTACAGGAATAATCTCTGAAAAACTTTCCCTTCCATCGTAATCAACTTGTTCCAGTTGATAATATACTATAGATGCTGTTACAAAGTTTTCATCGATTAATGAGTAATCTTTCACAACTTTGGACTGACCCGCTCCCTTTACTCTTCCTGCTTCAGAAAAACTATTTCCATCAGTACTTTTCCTTATTATGAAATATTCATTGTTAGTTTCAGTAGCTGTACTCCATTGTAACTTCACCTGATTGCCGGAAATCCCGTATGCTGAAAAAGAAAGTAATTCAATAGGCAGAGCAGAAACACTAATAGGACAAAGTGTTGTTGTATCGGTCAAATGCGGCTGAGAGGTCATAACAACAGGACTTGCATTGATGCCGGATAAAGTTAATGGAAAGCGGTTTTGAACGATTACACCGGGTATCATTTCAACCAATGAACCCGGATTTTTACACGAAATCAAACCGAAATTATCAGTCTTCATTAGGATCGATCCTGCCATTACTTTTTTACCTGTGAAAATATACCCCCCGTCACTCGTTCTGCGTCCTGAGCGTGAGCCTACGGTTGCAGCACCATCGTTGGAATAAGTACGCGACCACTCCACATTAAAATTAACATCGGTTTTAAGAAGCTGAGCAAGCATACCAAAACCGCTATAACCACCCATTCCTGTAAAGAAAAATCCACCATCCGGTGTTTGCTCAACAGATGAAAAGCCGCTTTGAAAAATTTGAGGTGGCGCTGAATCAAAGTACTTCACATTTATAATAGTTCCTGTGCTGCTTATCTTAAGAATATAAGGATAGTTATATTGATTTAGTGATTGATCTTTGTCCATACTGCCTGCAATAATAAAATCACCTGAAGTACTTTCAACTATATCAAGTCCTACTGAAAAGCTTATCATTGTATTATCATGCTCGTATGACTTAGCCCAAATAACATCACCTGAAGAATTTGTGCGGATTACATATACATCTGCAGCATGAGATCCTGCTGTTGTTCCAACTAAAACATAGCCACTGTCAGAAGTCTGGCGGACTACCCAGGGAAATGGCTCACCGGTATCAAGATCTCGCACGGCCAGTTCATATTTTTTATCCCAAAGAATATTTCCATTGGAATCGGTTTTGATCAGCATTGCATAGGTAGTACCTGTAAGGCTAAACGGCATAGCATCGTGGAAACCGGAAATAATAAAACCACTGTCAAATGTTGGGCGCACACAAAAACCAAGTTCGTCTTTACCTGTATCGTATACTTTAGACCATTTTATGATTCCGCTCAGGTCTGTTTTAACCAAAATAATATCATTACTATCGGGTGGCCAAACGGTTTCGTGGTTACTACGTCCGGTTATAATATATCCACTATCACCCAGAGGTTCCATCCACGTGGCCAATGTTCGTGATCCGGGAATGCCCAATATTTTTTCCATAGTCAAAGTTCCATTGGATGTTGTTTTTATGAAATGAATATTCGTAGAAGCGATGGGAGACATGGTAAACCAATTGAAGTTGTAATAAAAATCCGTTCCACCTGCAACTACCAAAGAACTTCCATTCACTTCACGAACCGAGTATCCGTAGTTTCCTGCATTATAGGTTTTGAGAAAAGTGGTAGTCTGAGAACTTCCTGAAAAGCTCAGAGTTGATACAATAACAAAAAACGATAAATAAAATTTCATGCGGTCGAAAACATATTTATATCATACATTCATTTACGCTCACATTAAAGCTAATGAAAAATGCTCAATTGTTAAGGAAATGTTTTTCCCGATATAGATATTTTTGGCGAGTGGACTAATTTGTTAGGTGAGTATTCATGGCAGGTAAGTAATAAGATCAAAGAAAGAGCTTAGTCGGCCTAACGCTTTTGTAATTTGGAAGCTTTACTCTGAAATCCCATTGAATAATTTTTCTTATTTTATTTCACACCTTTTGTCAAAATAACTTCATATAAAAAAGAAATTTTCAAATACTCGTAAATCCTATAAAAATTTAAGACAAAATAAATAAAAATTACTCAAAATCATCTTCTTCATTAATAGTATAAGAGGCCTCTTCAGTCTTAACAGAATGTGAAACCGCTTGCAAAATAAATTCGAGTTCTCTTTCCGTCATATTTCGCCAGGTTCCGATTGCGAGATTATCAAGAGAAATATTCATTATCCGGACCCGTTGTAATTTTTTGACTTCGTAATCCAGATACGTGCACATCCTTCTGATTTGTCTATTTAACCCTTGAGTCAGAATAATTTTAAAAACATAGTCATTCACCTTTTCAACCTTACATTTTTTGGTGACAGTATCTAAAATTGGGATTCCGTTAGCCATTTCATTTATGAAAGTATTGGTTATGTTTTTGTTTACGGTAACCAAATATTCTTTTTCGTGATTGTTTCCGGCACGGAGTATTTTGTTTACAATATTACCGTCGGATGTTAAGAAAATCAATCCTTCGGAAGCTTTGTCAAGTCGTCCGATTGGGAAAATTCTATTGGGATGTTTAATAAAATCAATAATGTTGTTCCCTGTATTTTTATCGGTTGTACAAATGATTCCAACGGGTTTATTAAAAATTATATAAACCGGTTTTTCTTTAACTGATATTGTTATGCCATCAACTGCAATGGAATCGCTTGCGGTGACCTTTTCTCCCAATACACCAATTTTTCCGTTTATTGTTACCCTTCCCTGCTCAATTAATTTATCCGCCTCTCTGCGCGAGCAATAACCGGTGTCGCTAATTGCCTTGTTTAAACGTAAAGAATCTGAACTGTTGATTGTCATGGGTGTTATTTATATTTTCAATAATATTCTTATTCGTAAATAAAATTCAACATTAAAAAATACTAATCATTGACCCAGTACCCGAAGCTCGCTCCTTTTTGATTAGTTCATCAATATATTAAATAAAAACGATGTATCTGATATTGGAAATTATAATTTTTTAAAATTATAGTATTGAAATCATTTTAAGTTTGGCTTTCTAATTGTTTTTTATCTTTACAACCTAAAATAAAATTATGCAAGAAAGAAGAAGAAAGCCTGCCAATGCAATTACTTACATATTAATTATTATTTTGGGGTTGGCAGCGCTTGGAATTAAAAAATGCAGAGAACACAAAACTGAATATCCTGAGCGTACAGTAACTACAGCATTTGGAGAATGGCGGCATCATAAGCTTATCTATACTTCTCATGCACGCTGCAGAATGGAATGCAGAGATATATCAGAAGATGAAGTTAATTACATTTTAGAAACGGGTACCATTAACGAAGCAAAAAGTAAAGAAGAGAATGAAGAAGCGGATGGCCATTGCCCAACATACGCTTTAGAAGGCAATACCAAAGATGGGCAGCATGTCCGGATTGTTTTTGGTGCTTGTGAAAAAATCACCAAGGTTATAACGACAATTGATTTAGGGGTGGAACACGTCTGTAATTGCCGCTGAATAATATATAATCGTTGTCAAAAATTTCGAAATTTATTATTCTTTACCCATTTGTCGCTTAAGTATATTTTCTTGATTAATTCTTTGTTGTAAAATCCTCACATAATCGCGGCCGTTTTTATTTCCGTATTTTGTATAGGAATTCTGAGCCCAGGTTAAAGCAGTTCCATATTCTCCCAATACTTCATAACCCACTGCAATATTGTAAGCAAGTTTTCCGGCTACTTTTGTATCTGCTTTATCTACTCCTTTTTTCCATTCATCAATAGCCTGCTCCCATTGAGCAACATCAGCAAAACGTGAACCGGTGGCAACTTCAGGGGCGTGTTTAGCTTTACCATAAAACGGTCTGGCTAAGCGCATAGGCAATGGGGATATTTTATAAGCATAATCTTCTCCAACCATGTCAGCAAGGTATTTATTGGCATTTGATTTAGAAATCAGTAAAGCTAAAGCATCCATTGGAGTTGCGCCGGCACCTTCCCAGGAATTGCTTTTATCAACTAATTGTTCATCGACAATGGTTTTGTTTTTGCTGTAATAAGTTCGTATTCCCATTTTAACTTTTCCAAGACCTTGAGCATAGAATTCATTATACTCTACTTCTTTCTTATTGGCGCCTTCACCAACAAACTTTTTCTTGATCCTCTTTCCATTGGTTACAATAAAATTGGAATCGTATACTTCGAGGCACACCACAATATCTGCCTGATGATTTACACAAAGTTGATCCACAACAGTCCAGCTTAATGGTGAGGGAAAGCTTGCTGTCATGCTATTTCCTTCGAGTCTTTCAGGAAGTATCTTTACGTTAAAACGAGGTGAATTATCTAAAGTACTCTTTAGTGTCATTAATGCCTCGTGTGCTGCATTTCTATCGTCATTGGGCATTTCCCCGGTGAGGATACCCTCAATAACATTTAGTGTTCCATTTTTGAATTTTGTTCTGTCAACCAGAAGAATGGTATTTGCCTCGGCGGGAAGAGTAATTTCGGCCGGACGGGTAACATTAAAAGAAACAGTTCGGGAAGGGCCGCCACAGGAAGAAAAAATATAAGCAGCAAGGCCAAAGACGAATAAAATAGTGCGATTTAGTTTCATGTGATTTTTTGATTTGCATTAATTAAGTAAAAACGAAAGAGAAAGATAATTGTTTCGTTAAAATTCATCCAAAAAATGGATTTTCTAACATGAAATACCCTACATGCTTGTAAACCTTACGTCTTCCTTTCATTTCACCGTAACATTGTCCTGTATTTAAAAAGTAAAATCAACATTACCTCTATTTTACTACTTTTATGATGACGAATCAAAAATGAAAATTCACATCCTCCGCTCATCAGAAGTAGATGAAAATCTATTTGAAAAAGTATTGGAAATCGTTGAAAGATTTTCCGGCCCATTGGAATTTATCCCAAGCGTTTCGGATATAAAATTTACCGAGGATAAAATAAAGCGAAAGAAATTTAAAAAGGACCAATTTAAAAGGCAGGATGAAATTGCAGTATATAAACGCAGTGCAATATTTATTGATAATGAAATGGCTCAATGACCGCCGGAATATCCGGCTCAAATTGAAAGTATAGATTGGGAAACAATTTTTAGTAAAATCAATCACTATCGTTCAGAAAAAAATATTGACAAGGATGAGGCATTACTACTGCTTACCGATTTTGCAAACGATAAAAACTGGTTTTCTGCCTGGGATCCATTAGAAGCTAAAAATGCTTTTGTCCATACTGCTCAATGGGAATTTTTTCTTCCGTGTGATCAGCGTTTCCCGATTTCTTATCAGGTCATGGTAACTCTTTTGCAGGGAATGCTATTTAAAAATCAAGCGGAAGCAAAAAAACATTTACACGAGGATCCTAAAGGATGTGTGAACGATTTTTGCAAAGACAAAACACAAATTACATTGAAGCTTCGAACGGCAGATATTTGTCCGGATTGTCAGCAACTTCTTTATGAAAAGAAAATTGATCCGCGCATTATTGACCAGGTTTTGCGCACGCTCGATGCTATCCGTTCACAAATGCTTTTTCGTGAGCGCTATAAAACCACATTACAGCCAAGTCGTCTTGAAATACACGGGCCCATGAAACGTATTTATTTTACGGATCTTAGTGATGTTGAATTGAAGCTTACACCTTTGGAACGATTGGTTTACCTTCTTTTCCTGGAACACACCGATGGGCTTCATCTTTCAGAAGTAAGCGATCACAGGGAATGGATTGAAGATATGTACAGGCAAATTGGCAACTCCCGTACGGTGGCTGAATTTAGAAATAGTATTGATCAGCTTTTGGATCCGACAGAGAATTCAATGAATGAGAAAATGTCGAAAATCAGGAGGAAGATTGTATCAATTGTTGGTGAAGACCTGGCGGAGCACTATGTTATTGATGGATTGAAAAATGAGAAGAAGAGAATTTTGCTGGTTAGGGGATTGGTGAAGTGGGAATAGAGATTTAACACGGAGGAACAGAGTTCCACTGTTCCTCCGTGTTAAAAAAATAATAAAATGGTTTAAAAAACTTTATTTCGTTATCGCTTTATAAAACTTTTCGACATTGATTTATTATCGTTTTCTAAAGTGAGGTAATAAATTCCTGAACGGAGATCAGAAACATCTAAAGAGAAGTTTCCTCTTTCATCCGTTATTGCCTGAAGTGAGCGGATCGTTTGACCCAATTCATTTCTGAACGTTGTTCTCCAGTTTAAATTATGCTCCCTTTCGAGTGTTTGAACTTTCAGAATGGAATTTACAGGGTTCGGATAGAGATTAAAATCAGGACCGGCATCAGCAATAAATTTCACTCCTGTGGTAATGTCGTTTACACTTGTAATATGAGTAGAGAAAACTCCGCTGCCATGTGTACCAATTACAACAAGTCCGTCGCTTACTCGTGTATCGATCATATCTACAACAGAACGGCCAATGCTATTCAAGCCTTGCTGTATCCAGACCGTTGCTCCTGAAATAAGGGTGTCCGTTGAATATAATCCTGTACTTGTAGCCACAAGATAAACTACACCGTCGCTTACAGGAAGAATACTTGCCCATCTGCAGGAAGGTCCGTTACCTACTCCTGTTGCAGCCTGTTCAAGATTACCGGCAACTTTAATAAATGAAGTTCCACCATCGGAAGAATAAAACAAACTGTATACAGAATAATTTGAGAAAACAACCATTAACTGATCTGCATTCAGCGGATTGACTGCAATACAGCTTACAAAACCGGAAGCAGGGAAAAGAGATGAAGTGATTCCTACTTTAGAAGGAGTTCCTGTATTTACATTATCAATTTTATAAACATTATGCTTATCGGTACCGAAATATAAACGATTGGGGGGATTGTTTGAAATTGCAAGTGCTGTTATTTCTTCACCGACACCTGTTACGCTGTCCGGGAATAGAACCCAATTGGTAGAAATCGAATCCCATTGATTGGTAAGAGCAATGCCTGAAAGATCGTCGTTCCGCCAGATGTGAGTGCCGGCACACATATACATTAGGTTATTATTATTGGGATCCAAAACAAAAGGATTAATAAACTGGTAACCCTTTGCACCGATTGGATCAAAGCGACGGTAGGCAGTCATATTTCCATTTGCATCAACTGTTGTTTTTGCCATTCTTCCATTTTGTTTAGAGAAGTAATAGTATTGTCCCCCGTTGCTAATCTGACAATACGAACCATCGCCATCTATTGAATGTGTCCAGGGATCGGTTGCTACCGTTGAATTCGTAAAATAAGTACCATTGTCCTGCAGTCCGCCGATCACAATATCGTTTGTACTACCATGATCAACAGCTACAGTGTAAAACTGTGAAGTGATATAACCATCGTTTCTCTCCGACCACACGATGGGAGTCGTTGTATTGTCAATGGTTTTTGATACACCTCCATCGCAGCCCGAATACATAATGTTGGGATTGGAAGGAAGAAAAGCGAACATATGTTGATCGGGGTGATGGCCCGGATATTCGTTTACAAATGGAAGAGCTGCGCCAATTTCATATCCACCAACCACATCGGTATGTGTTGAGTCGGTAAAGCCTGTTGTTGATCTGAAAATATTTGTTCCTCCAATAAAAACAACGTTTGAATTTCCGGGTTTTACTCTCACGACTACATCGTATCCGCTTTGTGTATTCATACCGTTAAAGACGCCAATGTTGCCGGGTAAATTGGGAGTTAGATTTGTCCAAATACCACCTGCTCCGGTTCCATTACCTGATACATATTGATATTTCCATAAACTGTTCCACAGCGTATCATTAAGAAAATCCGTACTCATTCTTCCATAGCCCGGTGTAGGGCCAAAGAAATAAACCGAATGCGGATCGTTAGGGTCAACACCTATGCCCAAACGATCATACACTGCAGGAAAGCCGGGTGGGAGAATATCTACGAAGTTTGTTCCATCGGCAGAGCGCCAAATACCTGTCTGAGGTCCATCGCT
>JAYURB010000065.1:0-4678 GCA_043756425.1 Bacteroidota bacterium | reverse complement strand
TTATGAATCAACTTAAGGCACCGAAGGAATCTTGGAATGTTAAGAACTTTCATGCTTTGTATATTGCATGTTGGATTCATCATCCCCTTGAAAAGGGTACTTACATAATAATGTTAACTGATTTGTCATTGGATCAAAGGAAAATTCTAAAAAGCGTCATTGACAAAAAGTTATCCTCGCGTAAAAGTTCGCACTTAAGCAAATCAGGCCACTCTGCTTCTAAGGAATGGAAGTTCCTATATGGTTATGAGGAACTGCTAATTCAGTACGAAATGGATGCGAATAATTTGCCTTTTTTATTCCTCAAAGCTGAAGGGCATAGCACTGGCATTAAGTCTGTAATTCCACACTTTAGAAGTTATTTGCACAAAAGAAAAACAGGTGAAGGACTACAAGCCTCAGCGGCTTTAAACGCATTGCCTGTTATTCTTCCCGGCGTCGTTCAAAATCGTGCGGCTGAAAACTATGAGAAACACTATAAAAAACAAATAGAAAAAATTGGTTTGTCAGGACCTAATGTAACAGTTAGAGAAATGTATAGAAAATTGTGTCTTGTTACCGGATATCCGGGGGGTGATCCCGGGGCCAATAATACTGATTTAGGCTTAGCGATCTTTGGATACTGCAGGGAAGCTTCAACAGTGGGGTCCGGTGGAATACAATATAGGGCGAACGGAAAAATTACGGCTGATATGATTGACAGCCTAAGAGATTTTGCAGTAAGTATTATTTCTAACGCACCCGGACTTCTTAATAATGAGCGAATCTTTCAAGAGATACGTGTTACTCCGGCTGAACTTGATGAGTCAATTTTAAATTTTTACGCTTAATTCAAAAATTAATTATTTAATATCGTAAGGTTAACATTCGATGTGAGCAACTTGTCTTTTCCGGGTTTCATCCCATAATCATTTATAAAACCATACTGAATATAAAATCGAAGTACATTTTTAAAAGTAATTGTTGGTAACGAAGAGAATAATAACATGCTCAGAAATCCAAAGCCTGCACGGAGTAAACTGAAATTACCCGCATCTTTTTTGGAATGATTGCTTCCAATACCTCTCTTTAAATTTTAAAATACAAGGTTATAAACAAAGACAAAATCGATAGGAGCAAAACTCTTTTTGTCGAGCACAATCATATCGAATTTAAATATGCTTTTTAGAATTTACAGGAAGTCTAATGCACCATCTTCATCGTTTCCAAAATTATCTTGCCCTATATCAAATTTAGGAAATGGTTTTGCAGAACCCATAACCTCAAGAAAAAGCCCATAACGTAACCATGCTTCCTGATTTGAAGAAACAATCTTGCCATCTGCACCCGTGATGGACCAATCTACTTCCCAGGGAGGATGTACCCTAAATCCATTTACATAAAAAAACACGACCTCTTTCAATGGGAATTCTGAATTCATCCAATAGCGAAAGCAGAAACAGAGTTCAGAAGTAGTAATAGCAACATAATTTTCCTCAGACCTCAAAAGGTCTTTTCGAGCTTTCATGCCTAAATCACCAAGTACGTCTAAGACGAAATGCACCCTAGCGTTGACTCTGGTATATAAAGGAGATGAGGCCACCATTGCTATGCCTCCTTTACAAGCGGATCGAATAGATTTTATCCACTTGGCATGTGCCCAAAAGCGTTCTTCTGCATTTTTTCCAAGTGGATTTCCTTCATTATTTACAATTTCAGTAAATAAATTACGAGATCGGAGAGTATCTTTTTCCACCTTTTTATTCTGCAAATTAAATACGTTCGCCGGATTATACCTTGTACCTAACAATCCGTTAATGTGTGCATTCCTGACATTCTCTGTTACCCCGGCTTTCCATTGATTCTGAGCCTGGCCTAACCGGAGCGAAGCCGTAACTGTATGCGCATTTGCATCCAGTGTGCCTGACCCACCCCAGTTTGTTTGAAACGCCTCACCTTTTCCGAGATTGGAAGCATTATTAAGATGATCCGCTTGACGAGGTTGAAAGCCATTTACAATTATATCATAGGGTTTCATTGTGCGCGCCGATTTACCACCGTAAATCAAGTCAGCGAAATCTGTATCCACCTCCTGGGTGTCGAAATAGTTCTTAAAACTCAGGTGAAAAGGCATTCTGGCATATTTAGGTACCACTTTATTAGGAGGTATCATGTTGGGCCATTGAAAGATTACATATTTGATTATCTTTTTATATTTTGACTTAATATCAGGTCTTAACCATCTTAGAAATTCAATTACTTCATCCCGTGTAGCAACGGGATTTTTTCTTGATAAAAGAGTTTTTAATTCATCTGTGCTAATCTTTCCCAAATAAGAATCCTCTTCTCTAAGTAGCCGTTTAAACTCGTCTTGATTAAATATAACTAACTTTCCGTCTATATTATAGGACATAAAAACATCTTCCTTTATAATTTACAATACTAAATACTTCTTTACTAATTAGCTAACTTCCGGCTATATACTTTTATGCAATTTAATAAAATTAATTTTGGGATCAAAAGGATATTAACTGGTATAATTTTCCTGCTTTGACAAAATTCAATCTTAACGGGGGTGTTATCTGGCGAAGGGGTTATAGCACGAATCTTACGCCCTGGGATAGATTGTATGAAGTAGCTTCAACGCACGACAGTTCAGGCAATGTATATTTAATTTGCAGGTGGTATTCCGACACAATAAATTATGGTACTTTAGGATTAAAGGTAAATTCAAACGGACTTGTAGTGATTAGTAAATACTGGCCCGGTCTGTTGTCAACCTATATTGACACTAAAAACTTTCAATTCGAAAATAATCAATTGATATGCACATATAATTCTTCTGGAATTTACTCAATTCCTGCATTTGATATTGAACCCAATCCGGCAAATAAATCATGTACCGTCAAATACCTCTCTAATGATTTTACGCTAATCATTGTTGTCGATATTTACGGGAACTTAATATTGAGAAAAAGGTTTGTTCAGGAGCTAATCCTTGACGGTCTCAACGTTGGTATTTATTTTATTACCCTTGAAAACAAAATGGGTAGAAGTACAAAAAAATTGGTAGTTACCGGGTAAAAATCAATTGTTAAGCAGAGTCCAGCTTTGCTAATGATTCGCCGAGCATAGAATTTTGCATAGTACTTTTCACGAGAACTCTTTAATTCCTCCCCTCACAGAGAATGAAATCCTACAAAACCAGTGAATTATTCCGGTGTTTGATATATGGGTAATGAGAAAGTCAGATACGTTGCGAAACCATTAAACTTTAGAAATAGTATTAATGGACGATACTAAGCATTTCCTTTGGTAGTTGCCAATAAAATAAGTTTCTGAAGATCAGATTTTATATGATCCAACACAGGTTGTTTCATGGCGTTATAGGCTGTGTCAATTTTTCCATGAATATTTTTAGCGCCCTGTATTACTCTATATCCGCGATTAAGAGCACCGAATCTTTCGATCCAAAATCTTTCAACCCATGGGCGTTTATCGGTTAACCAGGCTTTTGATTTAATATTAGGTCCCTCAAGCCTCCAAACGGAGTCCGTAATAAAACTTTTTGATTTATCTAATATGGGATCAAGAAATTTTTTATTTGCTTCAACCTGGTCCATCCATCCGGCAGCTGGTCTTCCTTGGCCGAGACCGCTAATAAGAATAGACGAAGTATCGGAGGCATTTAAAAGATAACAACCCAGCAAAGGACAAACAGAAAATACTGCCGGAGTAAGGTTTTTTGGATCGGCCAATGCTAATTTCCCGGCTAACATTTCTTTGTATTCAATGCCGCGTCTGCGAATGATTACAGCCAATACTGCAATTTTACTGGCGATTGAAACAGCACTACTGGCAACGGAGGCTACACCGCTTGCTGTTAATGCTGTGTTTATTATACCTTCAGATACCTGAATACTTCCCTTTACGAACCCATCATTTGCTCGTCTGTCTAAAAGCATACTAATCTGTTGAATGGCCTGTTGAGGTGCACCAGGCACCATAATTGGCTTCGCTTCAATAGCGTTGAAACTTTTGTGCACATCATCTACAGCTTTATAAAGTGTATTGACGCCCTCTAACGTGCCTTTAATACAACCAATGAACGGTGCAACGGCAGCGTATAAGCCTGTAACCGTGTTTAAACCAACTGCCTGTATCGCTTCCGTAGGACTTGCAATGCCTGTCAGCTTTTTTACCATTTCAAGTACAATATCTAATGGTGAGCTAACATTAAAAAAAGGATTTATACCACCTAGGTCTCCAAAAATACCATCGGCAGTTTCCATCAGCAAGCCAGCCGTATCATTAGCGTTATCACCTGCACTATCAGTTGAAACGAACTTTGCCTGTGTAAAAACATTTTGAAAATTATCTTCAATAGCTTTTTTTAAAATCCCGAATGCTATTGTTTCTTGCTCTGATATAGGGCCCATTTTCATTGCACCGGGAGCTTTTTGTACCGGTAATCCGGGAGCAGGCTTCATTAAACTTTTTAGTTTGTCAAATGGATTCATAGTGGATAATAATAAATTATTATTTTTTAATATATAGGAAAGTACTTTGGCAGCATGAGCATCGGTTCATTCCTAAGAATCAATTTCACTTACCTCTATAAATTATTAATATCAATGTTATTATCCAAAAGTATCATATTTTTGGGTAATTAACGGATCAGATAAAAAAGTAAATACCG
>JAYURB010000064.1:0-11858 GCA_043756425.1 Bacteroidota bacterium | reverse complement strand
AAATCAAAACCTTTTTACAAAGATTAATATTCTCATTTTGCACGGAAAGAAAATAGAGTCCTTGAGGCAAATTGTTTACAGGCATTTCAAATGTTTTTTCACGTACAATGAATTTATCTACCAATGCTCCAAGAGAATTGACTAATCGTATTTCAAAATTATTTCCTTCCGGAAGCGAAATATTAATAAACTTGTCAGCAGGATTTGGGAATAACCTAATATTAAAATTGTTTACATCATCAATGCCTGTAAATTGATCTGACAGCTTTATGGTATAGTCACTAAATCCACTTCCAACATTAGTAAAAGGAGGATTTACCATAATCGAATCATCAAAACTACCGCTGCTAAATATCTCATGACTCCTATTTACTGCAGGTTCTGTTACTGTTAAATAGTGACTACTTCCAATTGTAGTTATCCAATTTATATTTCCATTAGGTTGCATCGAAATAAAAAAAATACTATTAAAGTACCCTGAAGTATAAATTCCGTTATATAATAATGTATCGAATGTGTTTGCGCCTTGGAATGTCAGGTACACACGGTCATCGATCGATTCACACAACTTCAAAGGGTACACTGAATTTGCACCAAACTGCTGAACCCATAAAAAATTATGACTTGCATCAAGCTTTGCTACAAATTGAACATCAGTATTTGGGTATCCCGATCCGTCAACTAAGAAAGGACCCAAATACAAATTTGGAGACGCTTCACCTGTAATGTATAAGTAATCCGATTTGTCGATACTAATACTCCTAACATTAGTTGATCCCGGATAATTCCATACAATGTTTCCTGTAGTATCGACTTCTGCTAATATATTTGTTGTAGAAGAAATGTAACAGTTCCCATTCGATTTTACCTGAATTTTACCAATGCTGTTATAAGGGACGATCTGATGCCACAAAGTATGTCCTTGTTTATTAATCCTGCAAAAATGTGATTCAAAATAGCCCATCGCACCTATTTCTGATCCGGCAAAATATAAATTTCCGGCTTCGTCAAAACTCAGTTCATTTACAAATGCAATGGAAAAGGAATTATCAATATCATTTGCTGCTGAGATCCAATTCATATTATAATCCAACTCACCTATAAAATCACCTGCTCCTATCGTAGTATTTCCTAATTGCAAAGAAACACCTGTGTTTCCAAATATATAAAAAGAAGAATGTTTTGAAATCTGAATGCCTCTAATCGCAAATCCAGTCAAAGTATCACTACTAATAAATAAATCATTCGGTCCGTATCTATCCATTAGATAGTAACCGGATCCCGTATAATGTAAAAACCAGGCATTATCAAGCGTATCGGTAAATACTGTTGTTGAAAATGAATGATGAACCCATTCTACATTTTGGGAAAATAATTTTATTGAACTAGTTAGTAAAAAAATAATAAGGACAATATTTTTCATGGTTTAATATTGGTTGTTTGTACAATTAGTAAGACCATTAAAATCAGTATATATGTAAATCATTAAAATGACTGAGCCTCCTAAAAACAATTCGAATTTACTAAAGTTTTTCTTGAAATAATCACCAATCAAAAACCCGGCTGCAACATTCACCAAGAAGGAGAGCGTTCGTAGACAAGACGTCAGAAATGACGTCTTTCTTTTTTTCTGACCCTTGTAAAGCGTTGACAATGTTAAACATTACGAGGACGCCCTTAGAGTAAGGGGTGTTTGCAACTCGACCTTTTTCTAAAATGAGTTTTTCTGAAAAGATGCAGCCGAGGATTTTCTTTTTGTCTTGCCATCCGCTGTTTTATAAAATGAAACAAGATTCTCAAGCATGGGGATTTGTTTGGTGATGTACTGTTTAAAAGGAGTCATTCCTTTCAAATTACTAAACAATAACCCAACTAATTTTACATTTTCATATATCATGCAAAAATGCTTCAGCCATGCCTTTTGGGGCAGGCTAAAAAAGACAAGGCCGTTACTATTTAATTGAAAGCATGCCATTACCGTCACCTGAAAATCTTCTTATTAATTAAAAAAAGGGAGCATATGCTCTTAAATTTTGATTTTAAAAACATTATTTTACATTTGAGTAACCAATAAAATAAAATTATCATAACTGATTGTTTGATAACATACCACTAGCTATCCGAAAAATGTATTATTACAAACCGCATTGCTACAGCTATGTTGAAGGTGGGTTGTAATTTTTGAAAAATTATTTGTTGGTTGAAAGCAGAGAAAGAATAATACGTATAAAAATAAAAGATAAATTAAAAGGAAAATAAAAAGCGGAATAATATTCACCAATAAAAAAACTAATATCAAATAAATAAACGAACAAACAAATAAAAACTAACGAAAATGAAAAAACTACTTTTAAACTTAGCAATGATTTTTTTATTGCTTTCCTGTGAAAAGGAAGCAACAAATGAAAATGTAAGTACAACAAAAGAAACAGGAGGTGTAACTCAGTTAGCTAAAATAGCAGGCAAAATTGATGTTTGTCACCGGGCAGGAAATGGCAGCTCTCAGATTATTAATATCAGCATCAGTGCCTGGCCGGCACATCAGGCACATGGCGATGTACGCCTCGACGATCAGGATGGTGATGGTTACTATCTCAACAACGCCTGTGGCAAAGGTCCTATTGGCGATTGCAACGATAACGATGCATCCATTCATCCGGGAGCCACAGAAATCTGCGGCAATAACATCGATGAAAACTGCAATGGAATGGCAGATGATGTTTGTGCTATATGTACTGTTACCATTTGCGATCAGGTATGGATGTGTAAAAACCTGGATGTAGACTATTACCGGGATGGCACGCCGATACCACAGATTACCGACCCTACTCAATGGGCTGCTTTAACAACCGGTGCCTGGTGCTGGTATGCTAATGCCAGTGCAAACGGAACAGTGTATGGGAAGTTGTACAACTGGTATGCAGTGGCTGGAATTTTTGATGCGGCATCTGCTGCAAATCCTTCATTAAGAAAACAACTCGCACCAATAGGCTGGCATGTACCCAGTGATGGTGAATGGGCTGCATTGGAAACTTGTTTAGGAGGTGCATCAGTAGCAGGAGGAAAAATGAAAACAAATGGAACAATAGAAGCAGGGACTGGATTGTGGTATGCCCCCAATACAGATGCAACCAACAGCAGCGACTTTGCAGGCCTTCCGGGCGGCTACCGCCGTGGCGACAATGGTACATTCGACGGCGTTGGCAACGACGGTTTCTGGCGGGGTATTACAGAGTACAATGACTCATATGCAAGTTACATCCACCTGTACCATAACTTTGGCCTCAGTTTAAGGAACAACACCTTTAAGAAAAGTGGGATTTCCGTTCGTTGTATTAGGGATTGACAATTTATCTATTTTACAATTACCCGTAGGAGGTAGGATTGAATTTTTTAAAAGTAAAAATGGCAAATCATTAAGAAGGAATATTTAAATAAATGACATAAAAAAAGTTGTGGTTTTAAGTTTTCAACCTTGAAAATTTTAGGAGAAAACTGAAGAATTTTGATTTTATTAAAATATTTAAGCTACCAATCAAAAAACCGGCTGCAACTTCCACCAAGAAGGAGAGCAAGCCCAGTGCAAGTGAACAGTGTGAGTGAACAGTATATTACTGCTCACTCACACTGTTTTTGTTTCTGACACTATTTTTAGTATCCATAATATACGCAGTTGCAATCAGGTCATCAATAAACAACCTTTAGCAAAAGGATTTAAAAAAACTAATCGTTTATCAAAAAGCACTCAGTGTCTATTCTGAATTAGATTTAAAAATTCTTTCCAAAAAAGAACTCGATCGCAATTTGAAAGACCAATTAAGAAGAGCTACTATTAGTATAATATTAAATATTGCTGAGTTCAGTTGTTAAATTATTTCAGAACATACCACGTACTTCGGCCACCGCCTTGTTGAGCCAGGTAGTTTTTCTCTACCAGGGCTCTGAAATGTTGTTTCAATGTGTTTCTGCTTGCACCGGTTAATCTAACCATTTCACCGATGGATACGCGTCCGTGTTCCTTCGCAAAATCCATTATACGTACTGAAAGATCAGGAAGAGAAACAAGAACCAATTTTTCATGCTCTACCTTTTTCTCTAAGCGCTGTTTTTGTTTTTGCAATGCCTGAAGAAAGAAAGTAATCCAAGGTTGCCAGTCCGTGTTATCTGTTCGAATTGTTCCTTGGGTTTTTCTTAAGGCCAGATAATACGATTCTTTATTTTGTTCTATCACACTTTCAAGTGAACTATAAGGCACGTAAGTATAGCCGGCTTGCAGGAGCAAGAGAGTAGTTAATACCCGGCTCAGCCGACCATTCCCATCTTGAAATGGATGGATTTCTAAAAACACAACAACGAATATACTGATGATAAATAATGAATGTGTCGTTTGTAGTTCACGTTCCTGATTTATCCACGCAATCAATTCTTCCATTACCCTTGGCGTATCAAAAGGCTTAGCTGTTTCAAACACAATTCCAATTTGACTTCCGTTTTCATCGAAAGCGGCAACAGAATTTGATGTCGTCTTATATGCTCCCCGATGCCACTCATCCTTTTCGCTATATTTCAATAAATCACGATGAAGCTGCTTAATAAAATTTTCTGTAACAGGAATATGTTCCCATGAATCGAAAACCGTTTCCATTACTTCGGCATATCCGGCGACTTCCTGTTCATCCCGTGATTCAAAACTTTTTAATTCGAGTTTGGATAAAAGTCGTTCAACCTCTCTATCCGATAATTTACTTCCTTCAATTCGTGTTGAAGATCCAATGCTTTCAATGGTAGCTACTCGTCTAAGGGCGGAGAGTCTCTCCGGAGACAAGGTACCAAAGGCTCTCCAGGCTCCTTTAAACTCATCAATTTCACTGATGAGTTTTAGAAGTTCCGGAGATATTTTTAGAGTAGTTGTTTTGAGAGGTTTATTTTCCATGCCCAAATATACACCCATTTACACCCGAATAAAACAAAATAACCAGATATGCACCCGTTTACACCCAAATATAATGTATTTTCATGCAGAAACTACCAATTTATGGCTTTTTCTAGGGTCGACTTGTATAACTGGTGGGTCGATAATCAATCTAAACGTATTGTAAAGCGAAATCATTTTGACCATTACCTATCAAAAACCGGCCGCAACTTCCACCAAAAAGTAGAGCAAGGCCAGTGCAAGTGAACAGTGGGAGTGAACAGTAATTACTGCTGACTCACAATGTTTCTGTTTCTGGGACCAATTTAATATCCATCGTAAAATGTTGAACATTACGAGGACTCCCTTTGAGTAATGGATGTTTGCAACTCGACCTTTTTCTAAAATTGATTTTTCTGAAAAGATTAGTAAGGGGATCTGCATTTGAGTTTGCTTCAGTGCTTGATATAATTGAAACTTGAACAGAACAAATTTTTGCTGAACGTAAAAATAAAAGGGATTTTCAGCCAACTATTCCTTAGAACTGTTCATATGCATAGCAAATAAAATCATCATCGTCTTTTTGATCAAGCCGGTTTAGATTGCAAAGAATTTCTTCCATACCACCCCAATCCTTTTTCTTACAGCTCATGCATAATTGAGGATTCGGAATTAAATCAGGATTTATTTCATTGCCTTCATCATCATAAAATCCATCTAGTGAATCCATATTTTATTATGTTTTAAGATCGAACAATATCGGAAATGATTTTTCAGATTGCAACCGCATATATGCAGCTACAATTCTGATTTCCTGATAATAGTTTTGCCTTCTGATTTTCGACAAAAACAGATGAGCAAAAAACGCAAAGCAAGCAATTATAAAAATCATGGTTACATGATGAGCCACCGCGGAAGAGAGGTCGTGGCGAATAATGAATTTCCTAACAACCACTGGACGAAAAGATTTTTAATTATGTCGGAAATGTTGTCATTCCTTTGATTGTAGCGATAATGCTTACGGAGATATTATGTTCAACTTACTTAGGGATATTCGATAAGTTAATGGGTAATTATCAATTTACGCTGAATGGCAGATCGCTTTTCCGGCATAGCTGGTCAAAAGTAAATAAAAAATGAGCCGAATAAACAAGCTATTCGGCTCATGTATTTCTTTCAAACTTGTCAAAAAACTCATTTTTAAATACACCAATCAAAGAACCGGCTGCAACTTTCGCCAAGAAGGAGAGCGTTCGTAAATAGGAAGACAGAAATGATCTCCTATTTTATTTTCTGATTTTCTATTAAAAAATTCACCCTATTTTAATTACATTAACCACAAATCCGGTAAATTTACAAATTGTCTCCTCAATCTATTCATAAAAAATTCTATATTGCTTAAGTGAAATATTCCCAAGATTTTTTATGAAAACAACTTCAGTCATTCGCATAGCAAAGTATTTCATTATATTATTGAGTGGTTTTTCTTTATTATCTTTTACTTCACATGGCCAATCATTAAGATGGGCTTTTCGTTTTGGTTCAATTGATAATGACGTAGGTTGTTCAATAACTACCGATAATGATGGAAATGTATATACAACTGGTTGGTTTATGGGAACAGTTGATTTTGATCCCGGAGCCAGCTGGTATAATTTAGTTTCAGCAGGTGGAACAATAAATGCGAATGCATTCATTCAAAAATTGGATTCGCAAAAGAATCTTATTTGGGCTAAGAGAGTAGGAGGAATGCAAGGAGCGACAGGAAGAATTATTACAGTCGACGAATCAAAGAATGTTTTTACTACAGGTGAGTTTTATGAAACGGCCGATTTTGATCCGGGAATTGATACTTTCAATTTAAATGCACCCGGTGGGAAAAAATGTTATATTTCTAAATTGGACTCAAATGGGAATTTTCTATGGGCAAAAACAATAGGAGGTATTAATAACGTAGGGTTTAGTTCGATTAAAGCAGACCTCAATGGAAATCTTTATTTGATAGGTGCATTTGAAGACACAATAGACTTTGATCCTGATACGGGTGCTTATATTTTGCCTTCTGCTGGTGGCGCTGATATTTTCATTCTAAAACTTAATGAGAACGGCAATTTTGTCTGGGCGAAAAGAATTGGAAATTTGTTTGATGAGGCAGGTGTGGCACTTACAATTGATTTGTTCAGCAATATTATCATTGCAGGAAGATATACTAGCACGGTGGATTTTGATCCGAATGGCGGTGTTTATTCCTTGGCAGGACATGAAGACGTATTTATTTTAAAGCTGAATTCATCGGGCAATTTTATTTGGGCAAAGAATTTTGGAGGCCCATTTACTGATGCTCCTACCGTTGTCATCACTGATAGTAATGATAATGTTTATACTACAGGACACTTCCGATATAGTGCAGATTTTAATCCTGATACAGGAGTTTATTCATTATATGGTATAGGACTAGATGATATATTTATTTCAAAATTGGATTCAACAGGAACTTTTGTTTGGGCAAAATCATTCGGAGGAAATGGTATGGATGAGGGAGGTGGTATTGCAATTGACCAGAATGAGAATGTATATACTACAGGATATTTTGCAGACACAGTCGATTTTGATCCCGGACTAGGATCCTATCCACTATTTACAAATTCCAATTTTGATGGTTATATTTCCAAGCTGGATATTAATGGAACTTTTGTTTGGGCAAGAAAATTTGGAGGTAACAATTCGACATATGGAAATGCATTGGCGATAGATCCATTCGAAAATATTTATGTTACCGGGATGTTTTCCGGGGTGTCTGATTTTTATCCACCCTATAGTTTTAACTTATATTCTGCCGGAGGGGTAGATGGTTTTATTGCAAAATATGGGCACTGTTATGATAATTCCTCTAGTCAGAATTTTACAAGATGCAAAGAATATTTGTCTCCAAGTGGAAATCACCTTTGGACAAGCAGCGGATTCTATTCTGACACCATTTCCAACATCGGGGGATGCGACAGTGTGATCAATATTAATCTTACGATAACTTCTGTGGATACGTCTGTTATACAAATTGGTGATACCATTAAAGCAAGCGCTTCAAGCGCAACATACCAATGGATTGATTGTAACAATAATTATCTTCCGATAAATGGAGAGACGGGAAAAATATTTATCCCTTCCTTTAATGGTAGCTTTGCTGTAAAAGTTACAGAAAATGGTTGTACTGACACCTCAAATTGTTATAACATAACCAGTGTAGGTATTTCCAACATGTTTATTGATGAATATTACATTGAAAATGTAGTTTCAACGGGAGTTGTTTATATCGTTTTTGGTAAACAACAAGAAGATATTGACATATCAATAATAGATGCAATGGGACAGAAGATTAGCGATAAGAAATTTATAAACATATCTAAGCTAGACCTTGATGTTTCTGGTCAAAGCGGAATATATTTTATTAAAATGAATTCAAGAAATGGGGTGGCAATTTTTAAAATAGTAAAGTTGAATTGAGGTTGTCATTAGAATTGTATAAAGTAAAAGATTCGTACTCTTAAAATAGCTATTTTCAAAAACTCAAAATTTATTGCGACACATAAAATTTTCAAAAATGAATTTTCTACCCATATATGAGGATAAAATTTGAATTTTTAGAAAGTTTCAGCTCCTTGTAGTGTACCTTTCTAAACACCCGACATACTAATTGAATCGCCGTATACCGATTGGTACGTACGGTAGTGTGACAGGACGGATAGCGAATTTAATCGCTATCTTCCTACTCGATTTTAGACCCTTGTAAAGCGTTGACAATATTGAACAATACTAGGACACCTTTAGAGTAGGGTGTGTTCGCAACTCGACTTTTTTCTAAAACGAGTTTTTCTGAAAGGATGCCGTCAATAGAATATTTTATTCTGCTGCTGATTTCATTTTTGTTATTTCTCCCTCAAACCATTTGATATAGTCCTCAATTTTAGAAACAAGAAAATAAGGTAAGTTAAGAAGATAGTAAGTTTTCTTTTCAGGTGTGTTGACTATCGAAATCTGAAGTTCCCCGGCATAAAATCGTATAGCCATTTCATGAGAAACATTATTCATGAACATGTGCAGGGATTTTAGTTTCCCTTCGCTTCCGGATTTCACTTCAATAGGGATTAATTTCCCTTCGTATGGAAATATAAAATCCACTTCAGCCGTTGACGTTTTCTTTTCTCTCACCCAGAAATTCAGCGTGCTAAGTGCATTGTATTGAAAGGCTAGTAATTCCTGGCCGGTAAGATGTTCTATAATTGTTCCCTGATAAACTTTATTCAAATCATCGGTACCAATAATTTCCTTTTGTACTCCAATGAAATAGTTTAGCATGCCTGTATCTAAAACCTGTAGCCTCGCCGACTTTTTTTTATTTGGCAAAAGCGGCAACTTGAAATCCGTAACAGGATAAATAAGTTGTAACAACATTGCTTTTTCAAGTGTCCGCAATGCTTCGCCCATCTCACGTGAACCATAGTTTGAACTTCCAAACCCTTTGAACTTAATTCGATTTCCTGCCAATGAAAAGGAAGCACGCATTGCATGACGGATATATTCAACCTGTCTTGTACTTGTTGCATATTTTTCAACATCGTCAGAATAGGAAACGATGAGAGATTCATAGATGCTTTTCAACTCAGTGAGGTCGCGATTCTTAATATACCTGGCTATAACCTCAGGCATTCCACCAATTAAAGCATAGGTATGGTATAACGCTATTAATTTTTTGAATGCGAATGAAGGGAATGGAATCTTATTTAGTTGTTCAAGCGAAGATGATTCATTTAATGCATCCAGGAATTCAGGAAATGAGACCGGGCGTAAAACCATGAAGTCTACTCTTCCGACCGGAAAGCTTACGTCTTTATTAAAAAGTGTTTCGAGAAGTGAGCCTGCAGCGATTACATGTATTTCCGGGGCTTTCTCATAAAAGTATCTTAGGATATTTAACGCTGCGGGCACTTCCTGTATCTCATCAATGAAAATCAGCGTACTTCCTGCATTGGAGTGAGATTTATTTTTTAGGAAGAAAATAGTCTGAACAAGTTTATCGATTGTTGTAAAATCTTCGAACGGTTTTCGTTCCTCCGGAAGTTCAAGATTGATATATATGTACTGCTCAAACTTCTCCGCAAACAGGTTAATAGTTGTGGTCTTACCGACTTGTCTTGCACCCCTCAAGGCAAGAGGTTTTCTATCATTCTTGAGTTTCCATTTATCAAGCTCCCACTGGATATTTCGCCTAAACATGTTACAAAGTTAGGGTAAATATTTTAAAATAGTGTTATAAAGTTACGGTATTATTGGTTAAAAAATGCCATAGAATCACACTTTCTCGATAATTTGATGTCTTTTGGCTTATTTCAGGTATAGTTTTCAAAAATTCGATTTCGCTAATACTTTACTGAAATTACCTTTTAGTTCACCCACTCTCAAACTGAATTTCTAGACGAAATGGCTGTCGATTTTTCCGATTACCACTTTTTGATTTTGGATGTTTTATCAAACAATGTTCTGGTTGCAACACTTGGTAATAAATGAGTACAGCACTGTTTCTGGGGCTATTTTACATCGCCTATTCAGTTTAGGGTTTTTTAATTTATAATACGTCGCCTATATTACTTAATTTTAGTATTAATTTCATTTTCTGTATGAGAAGCATTTCCGTATTAATATTAATTTTCTTTAGTAGTCAAGTTAAACCTCAACCATCATTAATATGGGAAAGACAATTTGGTGGATCGCTTGTAGAAAGTATGATATGCTCTAATTTCGGAACTTCAAATATTATACAAACGTTTGATGGAGGATTTATTATTGGGGGACATTCAGAATCTGATGATGGAAATATAAGTACACACCATGGACTAACTCCGATTGATGATATATGGATTATTAAAACCGATTCGACAGGAAATATTAAATGGGAAAAATCTTTAGGGGGATCGGGGGTGGATCAATTAGGAAAAATACGACAAACTTCAGATAGCGGGATTATTATTATTGGAACGACAGCATCCTTTGATGGTGATATTACTCACTACTATGGCAATTATGATATTTGGGTCGCCAAGCTTGATTCTTTAGGGAATATATTATGGCAGAAAAATTATGGAGGGAGTCTATACGATGGTGGAACAGACATACATGAAACGACAAATGGCTATGTTTTTTGTGGTGTTACGAATTCCAACGACAACGATGTAACAGGTTTACATGGTAACGAGGATTTTTGGGTAGTTAAAATAAATTCAATAGGGAATATTCAATGGCAAAAAACTTTTGGTGGATCCAATATTGATTATGCCACGAGTCTTACCGAAGATGCATTCGGAAATTATTTCGTGGCGGGTTCTACCTATTCAGCACACGAGGATTTTCTTATTATAAAAGTGGACAACTCTGGTAATTTGATTTGGCAAAAATCTTTTGGTGGAACTGGGAGTGATGTCGCAAATTCAATTTGTAAATTGGCAAATAACGAATTTGCGATCACCGGCTATTCTTCTTCTTTAAATGGTAATATTTCGGGGCATCATGGAAATCTTTTAAACGATTATTGGGTTATAAAAATTGATTCCGCAGGCAATTTGTTATGGCAAAAATCACTTGGTGGAACATTTGAGGATAGAGCTTATGATGTTTACCAAACACATGATAATGGAATTTTAATAACCGGGGTTTCAGATTCTAACAATGGAGATGTCTTAGATCATATTTCAACTCCCAGTAGCACATCTTTAGATAATTTTTGGATTGTAAAGCTTGACTCCTTATCAAATATAATTTGGACAAAATCATTTTCTGCAGATTCAAGTGGTGGAAGTAAAGGTTTCTCAAGTCTAGAAACATCTTTAGATTGTTATGTTTTTGCTGGTGATGGCGCAGGGGGTACCAATCATCACGGCAGTACGGACTTTTGGCT